>JAUZOX010000286.1 GCA_030706265.1 Bacteroidota bacterium
AACCTGAAAAGCCCGACTATGATGTGGGATTTTTGGAGCCTGAATCCGGAAAGCTTACACCAGGTAATGATCCTCTTTAGTGATCGGGGAACGCCTTATAGCTATCGACATATGAACGGGTATGGAAGTCATACTTTTTCAATGATCAATGATAAGAACGAACAGATATGGGTGAAATTTCATCTAAAAACCAAACAGGGGATCAAATGTTTTACAGATAAAGAGGCCGGGGAAATGAAGGGGAAAGACCCTGATTGGGCTCAACGTGATTTGGTCGATGCAATTTCTAAGGGTGATTTTCCACAATGGCAAATGCAGATTCAGGTCATGACCGATGAACAGGCAAAAGCATTTCATTGGAATCCTTTTGATGTTACTAAAATATGGCCTCATGGTGATTTCCCGATGATCGATGTTGGAGTCCTGGAATTAAATGAAATTCCGGAGAATTATTTTGCAGATGTGGAACAATCCGCTTTTGCTCCGGCACACACGGTGAATGGCATAGGGCTCTCACCCGATAAAATGTTACAGGGACGCATCCTGGCATATCCTGATGCTCATCGATACCGATTGGGTGCTAACTATGAACAGATACCTGTTAACAGACCGATATGTCCTGTGAATAACCATGAAAGAGATGGAATGATGAATGTTTCAGGCAATGGCGGTGCCAGTACCAATTACTATCCCAATAGTTTCGATGATATTGTAGCCGATAAGAATTTTAAAGAACCGCAGCAAATACTTGATTCAAACATTGCCGATACCTATGATCGTAATGAAAATGACAACGATCATTACTCCCAGGCAGGATTGCTATTCCGCAAAGTGATGTCTGATCAGGAGCGGCAAAATACAGTGGGCAACTTAGTAGGGGCAATGGGTGGAATTACGGGACCAATGCGTGACGAAATCATTAATCGTCAGTTAAACCACTTTTATAAAGCCGATCATGAATTGGCTGAAAAAATAGCTCAAGGGCTTAATTTTAAATTTAAACCTGAATAATTTAAACGGATACGTTATGAAAGAAAAGAGTATCACATTGCTTAATAAAGCAATTGCCGATGAACTATCGGCTGTTCACCAATACATGTATTTTCATTTTCGTTGCGATGATCAGGGGTATGATCCTTTGGCTAATCTGTTTAAACGTACGGCCATTGAAGAAATGATGCACGTGGAGAGGCTGGCTGAACGTATCTTGTTTTTGAAAGGTGAAGTTGAAATGAAAGCTTCGGAAGATGTTAAGAAAATACATGACGTAAAGCAGATGCTTGAGTTAGCTGCCAAGATGGAGACTCAAAGCGCAATTGATTATAACAATTGGGCAAACGAGTGTTCTCAAAATGCAGATTCGGCTTCTAAGAAATTATTTGAATCATTGGTTGATGATGAAGAACGTCATTTTGATCAATATGATAAGGAAGTGGAGAATCTTGTGAAATTTGGTGCGAACTATCTGGCTCTTCAATCAATAGAACACAGCAAAACAATAGCATCTGGAAATGCTCCAATTGAATAGCAGTTGGGCAAGAAAAATTATTATTCGCCGAAAGGAATTAGTCAATAAAATTATGGATTTAAAAGCTTAAATAAGCCTTTCACTTTATGATTGTGAATGGTTTATAAGAACCGGGAACCCCGGATGAGTTGGGGCGCTCGGTTCTTATTTTTTATCCATTTTTACTTGTTATTTTACAACATGAAGCATTGTTTCCCAGAGTAGAAGCAATTGCAAAAGAACGGACTAAAAGCTTTTGGGAAATATCACTTTGAAAGATTAGTATGACTTGGCATTTCAGGTCTTTCTTTGCCTTCATATAATAGGAACCATGATTGCTTTGGAAATATATCATTCATAAACATGGGTTGCGGCAGCCAAACCCTAAACAGGTTATTCGAAGAATACTGATTGCCCGCAGATGCGTAATCGCACATTACCAAGGCTGTTTTTTTGTGATTTGAGAAATGGGTTGGTCTGTATAAGAAGGGGACTTCAAATGCCATCCATACATCATCCGGTTTTAAATCTGACGGTTTTAAATCAATGTAAATGTCTTTCTTTTTACCGGAAGTTGGTTCAAGCAATACGTAATTGATGTTCCAATCATTGTTGTGTTTCCATTTTACATCGTTATGAAGTAACCAAAGATTTATATTTTCTTCTTTAACCATGCGATTGTCTAATGCTAAAACGATGGGACCCCGCATGATTGCCATTTGATTATAATTGCCGGGAGAAGTTATTACACGCCCTCTCATGTCCAAACTCAGGATAATCTTATCGCCATCTTTCCATTCCCGGGTAATCTTAGCATATCCTGCATCCGAGTTGGAAACAGAATCATTGTTGACTTGAATCTTTGTTCTTTTACTCCATTCCGGAATACGTAAGCTGATTGTAAAATACGCGGGTTTCTTCTGTCTGATACTTATTTCAATATGATCTGTTTTAGGGTAATCTGTTTTCTGAATTAATTCAACCTCTTTGCCATTGGATAATTTGTATTTCCAGGTACCCGAGGTATAGAGATTAACTACAGGGCCTTCTTTTCCATTCATGACAGACCAGCAAGGAGCAGTTAAAAGACCCCTTGGTCCATTCGCAACACAACAACTGGAATGACAAGGAGGTACTTGCATCGGACTCGGAATACGTTCTCCTGCTAAGGGTGAAAAATAAGCCCACCAATTGCCATTGTCTGTCATTGCTCCCAACAATGAATTGTATAAAGTAACCTCCATTTCATCTGCCCAGACAGGGTCACCGGTTAAACGGAGAAGCTGATAACAAAACTTCATCCAGGTGACGGTTACACATGTTTCCATCGGTTGTTCCATAAGTTCTGTCTGGCGAACGGCTCCGTCGCACCATAACTCACCGCTTGAACCGGAACCAACAATCATAATTTCCTTTTCCCGAACCTTTTGCCCATAAGTTACCAATGCATCCAGGTATCTTTTTTCTCCGGTAGCTCGATATAATTCACAAAGTCCTTCAAAGCAAGACATTTGTTCATATCCTTTCGGAGCAGAAATTTTAATCGGATCAACACCTGCTATGGCATCCTCTACCAGACGCATTCCTTTTTCAGTATATTTATTGGGCACACTCCATAGTGATACAAGATATTTTGCAAAATCGAGGTACTTCTGATCACCGGTACGCTGGTAAATTAAGACAATTGGTTCAAGAATTGAAGAAGAGGATAAAGCTTCCAGTAAGGAAAGTCCTGTTTCCGTCAGTTTTCTTTTTCCGGGTCCTGCTATGGAGATAAGATCGTCTAATGCCTGAGTTGCGCTTATTAACGCCCTTTTGTCCCCGGTTTGATCGTAATATGCAACTAACCCTAATAATGCGTATTTTCTTCCCCAGATATCCCAGTCGCCAAAATTATTTTTATAACTACTCAACCGTCCATCTTTATCTTGTGTTTTAATCAGACCATCGACCGCCAAATCAATAATTTCTTTGTGCTTTTTACAAGGTTGATATTGGTATGCCAAAGCTGCAGAGGTAAACCATTTTCCCCAGAATTCACCACGAAATCCACCTGAATCATCCGGTCTGTCTTTAAACGCAGAAATATAAAGATTATAATCTTTTGCCATTACTCCGTTTTTAACACAAGAATCTATCTTTTGCCCCAGAAAACCTTTCATAGAAACCGCACCTTGCGATAAAGGCGATAATTTATCAATAGCTTTAATTGTTTCGGGTTGAATTCTTGTTTGCGCGGAAATCTTTGTTAAAAAGAATATCAGGATAAACGTTACAATCGTTTTGGTTTTCATTGAAGGCTGAATTTAAATTTTATTGGCTTTAATCGATTTTCCCCATAATGACTTGATAAAATTATAATATATTACAAGTTTATTATGTGTATTTTCCATATTTATTCAGTATCCATCTTTATTTTAATAACCTATGGGTGGAGTGGGGCAGCTATTGAAGAAATGATGAACGTTGAAGTGCCGGGTGAACAGTGTCTTATTTTTAAAAGGGAGCAACACCCTATTTCGTTCGTGGTTTGTACGTGGTTTAGACGTGGTTCGTTTATCGAAATGACGATTGAGTCCCGTCTGAATCCCGCATGAGAGAGGAATCAAATAAGGAGTTAGTATAGTGATGATCTAGTGTCGGACTATAAATCGAGAAGGTTTTCCAAACGTTCTATTTATTGAGCAGCAATCTCTATTCGGTTATTATCTATATCAGCTATTACGCTTTCAAAAAAGCCGTCACCTGTTACTCGAGGGGCGCTTAATATTTTGTAGCCATCGACTTTTAGTTGTTCTGTCAGCTGGTAGACTTGTTCTTTGTTCGCAACCTGAAACGCCAGATGGGTGAATCCGATATGCTCTTCGTCCAAACGTTGGATTACGTCGGTCCGTTTCATAAGTTCCAACGTTGCTTCTCCGTCAAAGCGAATAAAATAGGATTCAAAACCTTTCTGCGGATTGATATATTTCTCATTACACACGCCCTTGAAATAGGTGGTGTAGAAATTGCGCATTTCTTCTAATTTTTG
>JAUZOX010000287.1 GCA_030706265.1 Bacteroidota bacterium
CAGGGGAAATCATTATATCATGCCCGATTTTATTATCACCAATAAAGAAGGGATTCTCGATTTGCAGCTTAATTCAAAAAACACGCCTGAGCTAAGACTTAACAGGACTTATACGGAAATGTTAGAAGCTTATTCGGAAAGCAAAAGCCGGAGTAATGCTCAGAAGGACGCTCTCGCATTCATAAAGCAAAAGGTTGACTCGGCAAAATGGTTTATTGATGCCATCAAACAACGTCAGAACACCCTCTATCTGACAATGAATGCCATTATGAAATATCAGGAGGAGTATTTTCTGACAGGCGATGAGACCAAACTCAGGCCGATGATCCTAAAGGATATAGCCGAGATCGTGTTTTTAGATATCTCTACGATATCACGTGTGGCCAATAGCAAATATGTTCAAACTCCATTTGGAACTTTCCTCTTGAAAAGCTTTTTCTCCGAATCGATGCAAACAGATACCGGTGAGGAAGTTTCAACAAGGGAGATCAAGAAAATTCTTTCCGACTGTATATCCGGGGAGAAGAAAAACAAACCGCTTACAGATGAACAACTGACGGATATTCTTCGTGATAAGGGATATAATATAGCACGAAGGACTGTTGCAAAGTATCGTGAATTGTTAAATATACCTGTTGCCCGTTTGCGTAAAGAACTTTAAATAATGAAAAATCCTACTGCCACTGTTATTTCTTATATCCTGCATCCATTACTCGTTCCAACGTATATCATTGCGTTTCTTCTGAATATGGATATCTTTCTGGCATTTATGATTCCTTTTGTCGTAAGGATATGGCTTATTAGCTTGACCTTTATCATGACCTTTGCCATGCCGGCAATGATGATTTTCCTGATGCAACGTAAGGGTATCATTACCTCATTACAAATGGAAATTAGGGCAGAACGGTTTTATCCATTGCTTTTGACGGCTATTTTCTGGGGTCTGGGATATCACCTTATCGGCAGGACAGGATTGCCGATCATCTATTATCGGTATTTGCTGGGAGGAATTGCAGCAATAGTAGTGGCCATGGTGGTTAATCATTTTTGGAAAATAAGCCTGCATATGCTGGGTATGGGTGGACTTACCGGCGTGTTCTTCTGTTTTGCTTTTAAAATAGGAGTTGACCTGTTCCCTTTGCTTGCTTGCGTTATTCTCCTTTCGGGGTTTGTAGGGTATGCCCGTTTAAAAGTAAACTCCCACAATCCACCGCAAATTTATACCGGTTACATCGTGGGAGTTATCTCGATGATTTTAGTTTATCTGATTCCTTTTATTTAAAAGGATGTAAGGAAATTCCAAGTGAGATCGGGTACATTTCCGGACCGACATTATCTTTATAGGTCTTGGATAACTGGTAGAATCCATTAAACATTATAGACTTGTAACCGACTGCAAAAGTAACTCCGTAACGGTTGGTCTCCAGATTAGTAGATGTGCTCTCTTTAATTTTTACATAACCGAGTTTTCCTGCAGGATCATCACCCTTGTATTTCAGGTGAAATCCAAGGGAAATGCCATATTTAAGCCCGGCAGCAAATTTAAATCCATTATCTGTTTTATAACGTATTTCAAATGGGAAGTCAAGAAAAGTGTAAACCATTTTATCCTTTTTGTAGCTTAGGGCGCTTCCTGTTGCTGTTGTTTTAGGAATCCGGTAAAAATAGGTTTCGTATACATTTGAACTATTCGCTTTATAGCCAATCAGCACATTGTTGTACAGGTTTTCTGAAGTGAGTCCTGCACCAATAGCCCAGCTCCAGGGAGTCTTCGGGCCTTCACCCATAGGATTGTCGAGCATCAAAAAGAAACTAATGCCTGGATTAATGCTTCCCGGTTTAATAGAATCGTTTTTGACTTGCCAGATATCCGTAAACAAATCCACCCGGGTGGATATACGTTTGAGCAGTCCAAGATTACCGTCCTGTGCAGACGCAATTGCAGATGTGAATAAGAGGATGATTAAAAGTATTTTTTTCATAAGGAACGGTTTATAGACATCAAAAATACAAATTTTCCGGCTGTTTATTAAAAATCAGTCAAGAGTCAAGAAAGGATTTTGAATTTTTAACAGAATAATAGATTATTGAAATTTAAAAATCACGTTAAAAGCCACTTACATTTCATGATGCAAGTGGCTTTTTATTTTAATGATCCCCTCATGCATTAACCGGGGATGCCAATTCTATGATTAAGAACAATTAATTTCCATTTGTATTCTTTCCATTCTGAATTTATTCGCTTAGTATGGTGACTTATTGTAAGCAAAGATAATCAGTTTTTTTAAAACGGTTAAAACAGCCCTGTGAATAGTTAACAAAGACTATCTCGTTTCATGCGAACTCAAAGTGGTTTATTATTCTTTGATCCCTCTGGCGTTATTATTCTGTTAGTTCGAATTTTACCTTCTGGTTATTCACAATCAGATAGAAATCTCCATTCTCAAGATGGCGGGTTCCCCTGGCGTCCGGAAAGCTCAAATCCCGCTGAGGATCAATTTCAAATCTGAACACTTTTTTCTCACCGGCCTTCAGCTCTTTCTTTTCAAAGAACTTGAGCTCCTTCATCGGACGTGAAATTAAAGCAACCGGATCAGAAATATACCACAATACGGTTTCCTTGCCATCCCTCGTCCCGGTATTCGTTACTTCCACTTCGGCGGTTAATTTCTGGTTCTTCTTGATTTTGGTTGCTGAAAGTTTCACATCTCCATAAGAATAGGTAGTGTAGCTAAGTCCATGTCCAAACCAGTACAGGGGCTCGGTTGGGATATCCTGATAGAGCCCTGATTTGGGACGGGCGGATTGGCGCATGTCGTAATAAGTAGGAATTTGCCCTGTGGTAAGCGGAAAAGTAATGGATAACTTGCCTGAAGGATTTATCCGCCCGGAGAGGATACCTGCCACGGCACTTCCACCCGCAATACCGGGTTGCCATATCTCAAGAATTGCATCGGCCAGGGGTTCCAGCCGAACAAGTTCCAGCGGTCTGCCATTCGACAATACCAGGATGATCGGTTTTCCCACTTTTCTTAATTCTGACACCAGCTTTTCCTGAATAGCAGGCAAAGCAATTGTAGATCGGGAAGCATTTTCGCCACTCCATTTTTTCATCTCACCAATGCAGATAACGACGACATCAGCGTTCTTTGCGGCATTCATGGCCTCTTCAAATCCGGATTCGTTTTTACCATCAAAGTCACACCCTTTGGCATAATTGAGATTTGCCTTCCCTTTGAATTCTTTTTCAAGACCGGCAAACAATGTCTCTACCGATGAAGGATCACCCTGTCCTTCCCATGATCCCATCAGGTTGACGCTGTCTTTTACCATTGGGCCTATAACTGCAATTTGTTTAATCTCGCCTCCGAGGGGTAGGGTCTGATGCGTATTTTTCAGGAGTACCATCGATTCCTCTGCAAGTTTTTGAGCAGTAGCCATGCTTTCGGGTTGGTAATATCGGTCCTTTTCTGCCAGTTCAACGACATAGGGCTTATCGAATAAGCCGAGCTGGAATTTGATGCGCAGGATGCGTCTGACCGCATCGTCGACTCTGCTCATCGGAATCTTGTTTTCTTTAACCAACTGCTGCATGTTCTCAACATAAATATTATCGACCATATCCATTTCGACTCCCGCCATAAATGCTTTCTGGCATGCTTCTTTCCGGTCTTTTGCTACTCCCTGTGCAATCAGGTTATCAACAGATCCCCAGTCCGAGACCACAAATCCGGTGTGACCCCATTGCTTTTTTAAAATCTCGGTCAATGTGTAATAGTTAGCCGAAGCAGGTACGCCACTGATATCGTTGAAAGCACTCATGAGCGTTGCCGCTCCTGCTTTTACACCGGCTTCGTAAGGTGGAATAAATGTTTCCCACAACGTTTGCGGCGACACATCACTTGAATGATAATCGCGGCCACCTTCTGAAAGGCTGTAACCGATATAATGTTTCAAACAGGCGGCAATAGATCCGGGATCGGATAATTTTTCACCCTGGTATCCTTTCACCGAAGCAGCAGCAAATACGGCGTTTGTATATGGATCTTCGCCGAACCCTTCCGCAACCCGGCCCCAGCGTGCATCGCGGGCTACATCAATCATCGGGGCGAAGGTCCAGTCAACACCCGAAAGTCTTGCTTCTTTTGCAGCTACTGCACAAGCTTGTTTTACCAGTTCGGGATTCCATGAACAGGCCTGTGCCAGGGGGATCGGATAAATAGTCCGATAGCCGTGAATGACATCAAACCCCATCAGAACGGGAATTCCCAGGCGCGATTGTTCCATTGACTTATGTTGAATCTGATTGCGATAAACCGGGTTAGTGCTCCGGTAAATCAATGATCCGATTTCAGGCTTAACCTCTTTCAGTTGAGATTCAACGTTATTGACATTGGTATTCCTCCCATAAGTTGATTGATTCAGCTGCTGAATCTTTTCATCTAACGTCATTCGTTTGAGCAAATCTTCGATGCGCTGCTCTATTGGCACTGATGGATCCTTGTATTTTGGTGCGGCTTTCTGGGCCAGA
>JAUZOX010000288.1 GCA_030706265.1 Bacteroidota bacterium
GGAGTCATTTTTATGTAAGCAGCTCGGGAAAACCCGGAAAACGCCATACATAATAACAGAAATGCAAAATAAACAGATCTATTAAACCTGTTTATTGGTCTTTTTGTAAACCTTTTCATTGTTTTTAAGCATTTAGTTATAAATCAATCTTGAAATTTTTATTTGTTGTTCTATGATTGTGTGTTATGACATCCTGACATTGTGTTTTAAATTATTCGGTTGCAATTCTAAGCCCGGCAGACCTGGCGATAAAATTTGCCAGTTATTGCCGTCCCAATATTGCAGGTCACCCCTGGAATTTGTCCTGGGTAAACCTGCAATCCATTTTGTTCCGCTATTGAAATAAAAACCGGGGGTTACATCTGCTATTGTTGCAAGGTTGTACACTATCATTCCGGCAACATGCTTTGCAAACGGTGCAGATTTCTTAATACCCGTAAGGGCTATGCGTGGTATCAGCAGACCGGCGGAAACATCGTCTGCGAGTGCAGCTGGCCGAAACGATTGTTGCTCGTCTATATGAGCGCCAATGCCGGCATCCTGAAAAAATCCGGAAACAATGAATTCAGGTAATTTGAAAAAGCAGAATACACTTTTGATCAAATGTGTGACATGATTTCTAAAAACTAGTTCCATGATGCTATCTTTTAAAGAATCAACTTCAGCAATAACTTCTAGCGCTTCTATGAATTATTTCTATCATTGCTTTCTAATAAAACATCATCAAAGACTTTTTTGTTCTGTGCAACTAATTGATTTTGTGCATCTTATTACAAGGGATTCTCCTATTTCTATTAAGGGTTTTCCCTAATTTCACTGCTTCATTTCGCCTTATGTCAATATTTTATTCGTGTTTCCTAAAACGAATAAATATATTCTGCATATATTTTTATTGTTTTTATATTTATTGTTAATTGTTTTATAATACATTATATATTTCCATTTATTAATTATATACTTAATTGTTTGGATGCTAGCGCAAGGGCTACCCATATATCATATAAGCGTGAGGCGTGCCAATGATTTATCATAAAAGCATGATGCTTTGCGCATGATTTATGATTATATTTATCGAAAGAAAATCAGGGTGTAAAAAATCAATTGCAGGTTCGTTCACAATCTAAAAAACAACAATGCCGGCTATCCCTTATATCAAAAAAAAAATAGGTCACCTCTATCTGGTATGGTTTCAAAACAGCAATCTGTACATCCAACTGGAGGAACCGGCATGGTTTGTTTTCAGCAAACTCGCCGCAAGATACAAGGCATCAACCATTGCGAAACAATTCTCAACCCGGTATAACATCCCGGCTGAAAAAAGCCTTGCCTTTGTTCGCGACATTCAAACAGAAGTTCAAAAACTTAACACACCTTATCAATCGCCCAATAAACTGGATCAGTATTCTGAAACCATAAACAAATACCGGTTTACCCCCTTTTCGACGCGTTACTATAAACCGGGAAAACAGGTGATCGCATTTACATTTGAATCACAGCTTTTGGAGAGCTGGATTCATCCCTTGATCAGCCATTTCGAAACCACCGAAGCAGGTGATGACATGCCCCTTTTTGAGCTGTTTGCCTACCAGGGGCGAATTGCATTCCGGTTTAACGGTGAAACCAAAGGAGTTTGGGGAAAAGATGAGACCCAATTTGTCAAAGGGCTCATCTTTATGTTCCTGGTTAATGTGATGCACGATAAGTCAGATGATGACTGGCTCATGACCGTTCATGCATCGGCCATTACCAACGGACAGAAAACAATTCTCTTTTCGGCAGAACCCGGCAAAGGCAAGACGACCTTTGCAGCATTGCTTCAGGCCCATGGGTATCATCTGATCTCAGATGATTTTGTCCCCATTGACCGCCATTCATTTAATGCCTATCCCTTTCCAATCGCTATCTCAGTCAAACCTGGATCGATGGAGTTACTCTCACCGTTATTCCCTGAACTGGAACAAAGGCCGGTGACACATCTGTCCGCCCAAAAGGTGGTACGTTACATTTCCCCGTCCAATCATCGTGAAGTCCTCAACGCCATCTTTCCGGTACGCGTGTTTATCTTTATCGAATACAACCGCCTGGTTGATTTCAAGCTGGAGAAATTAGATCCGGTGACGGCTTTAAAGTCGCTGCTTGATCAGGTCTGGGTAACTCCGGTTCAGGGAAATGCCCAAATATTGCTCGATCAGATTATGCAAGTTTCATTTTACAAACTCACCTATTCCAACAACCCAAAGGCGATGGAAGCAGTCACCAATCTATTCGACCATGACTAAAAAGGAATTGTTTTACTTTACCGACAAGTGTCTCATGCTGGGTGAAGATCCCCGTTTCAAAGAGGAGATCATCGACAAGATCAGTTCAGATTCGATTGACTGGACGAAGTTTGTCATGCTTTGCAGCAATCACCTGATCCTGCCTTCGATCTACCTCAAGTTCAAATCGCATGGGATACTGGAATACCTGCCCGGGGAATTGGCAGAGCATTTACAGGACATCTATGACCTGAATCTGATCCGAAACAGGCAAATTCTGGATCAGCTGCACGAAATCACGGCCACCCTGAACCGCAACGATGTCTATCCCATTTTTTTAAAAGGAAGCGGCAACCTGCTGGATGAACTCTATTCCGACATTGGTGAGCGCATATTGGGCGACATTGATTTCCTGGTACCCAAAAAAGATTGGCTTTTAACCGCACACCTATTGGAAAAAGAGGGATATGAGATCACGCTGCCATATTATCAGGAAATTGAACGTCTCAAACATTATCCCCGAATCGCCAAGCCGGATCGTCCCGCGGTGCTTGAAATCCATCAACTCCCGGTCAATGAGCAATATCAGTCGTGGTTTAATCCTGAAATGATTGACCGGGATAAAAAAACCGTCGGTATACTCAATGGCTGCTACGTGCTATCCGATAGCCACAAAATCATCCTCAATTTCATCCACAGCCAGTTAGGCCATATGGGACATTTATACGGGATCGTATCGCTCCGTGACCTTTATGACTTGTATCTTCTTTCGAAAAGAATCCCGCTGCAGCAAACAATCCCTAACATCAAAACCCCCAAAAAGGCCATTGCCTATTTTTCATTTGCAGGCAAAGCATTTGGACTTGATGAAAGTTTCTATCCCGAACGCAATTTCGCAGCCTGGATATTTGCGAAAAAGCACGGTTTAAATCTGCGTTCGGTGTTTTTTTATCACACATACCGCAGCATCGTTTATGTAGGACAACGAATATTGGTCGGATACATCGGACAGATGATCCAATCGATTTATTCAAAGAAAGTTCGCCAGTCAGTGATCAATCGCTTAACCAATCGCCAATGGTATATAGATCATTGGCACTCCTACGCCAGCTTTTTTATCCGGGAAAAATAAAAAAACCGGCTTCAAACATGAAGTTCAAAACCGGTTTTATCATTTTTGTTCCTGAAAAACCGCCTTGATCTACAAGACCGGTTTAAAGGTTACCTCCTGGCTTCCTTTTAACCCCGCATTTTTAAACGCAAGCACAACACGCGTCACACCATTGGGCCAGTATTTTCTTAAACCGGAATCCGTTATTTTGATGAATTCTATTTTAGGCGATACGACTTTAGGATTATACGTCATGTTCATTGTGAAACCATCTCCCTCGAACTTTAAAGTTCCGGGGGCGACTTCAGTTACTTTGCAATAAGTCATCAGGTTGGAGCTTGTCAACGAATCATTTCTTTCGCTCAGTTCAAATTTGTCGGCCAGCGTAAAGCTCTTTCCCCTGTTCAGGGTGTAACTGCGTACCCAGCTCTTTACCTTTGCCTTTTCAGGATATGCTCCGGCAATATCTGCCGAAAAGAACACTTTCTTACTATCGGCCGTGAATTTACAGTCTTTAGCCTTGAACTGCGCACCGTCTTTTTGATCTACACCATTGATTTTGGGAAGGGTGTGGTATTGGGATTGCATGGTCCATATCTCATAACGCCTCGGGCTGAAAGTCTTAGCCGTATATTCTTCGCGTCCCAAATCAATCAGGCAGGGTTTCCCGTCATAATACATCACGCACGTGCCTACATCATTGTGGTTGTGGCTTTCGTTGTTAAAGCCGCCTTTTGCGCCAAAGAAAAAGCCCTTGTAACTATTTTCCTTGTCACGTGCACCGGCCACTTCGGTATTGGGCAACCAGAAATCGGCCACCAGGGCCTCTTTGCTCTCGGCGGTAGTGATCTCCTTCAACAGGCTCAATTTTTCGATCTGGTCACCGATTCTTCCCGAAAGGCTGGTTTCGCCCCAATCGTTTATCCTGGCCAAATAAGCGCCAAACTGTTGCATTTGCTTATCCTTGATTGCTTTACCATACAAATAAACCGATGAAGGATTTCCTCCGGTCGTAGCATCGGCATCTGCAAAATTGATGAAATAAGGAGCATGGATATTGACCTTGTAAAAGTACTTGCCAATGTTCTGAACGAGTGAGTTATCAAAAACATCGAATTTCCCATTGGTAGCATCTTTTAAAATAGCCAGGCTCTGATAA
>JAUZOX010000289.1 GCA_030706265.1 Bacteroidota bacterium
CACCGTATTTTTCAGATTAGTTATTTCATCGGCGATATTATTCGGCGGTATAAAATTGTTTGGAAAGTTTGAGAAAGTAAAACGCGAGCACTACAAGCTGTTTTTGATATCTGCCTTGTTTAACCCATTTCTTTATTTTTTAGGCGAGAATTTTGGCTTAAAGAACTCCTCCGCAACGATCAGCGCGGTTATCATTGCCACAATCCCGGTGCTTTCACCCATTGCCGCCTTTTTCTTTCTTAAAGAACGGCTTTCCTTGTTGAATATAGGGGGGATGGTTGTCTCTTTTGTGGGTGTGATGGTTATGCTGGTCAACAAGGATTTTTCATTGAATGCTGCCCCAATCGGTTTGATGTGTCTTGGATTTGCTGTCCTTACTGCTATTTTCTACTCCATGTTTCTGAAAAGACTTGCCTTTCATTACTCGGCATTTACGGTGATTGCAAATCAAAATCTGATTGGCGCTTTTTTGTTTTTGCCGCTTTTCCTGCTCTTTGAAGCACACAAGTTATCTGTCGTTACCTTTAATACAACATGGATCAGTTCCTTGTTGATGCTTTCCTTCTTTGCTTCCTCTCTGTCCTTTGTTTTCTTTGCCATTGGAACACGTGAGATAGGAGTGAGCAAGACCAGTATTTTTTCAAACCTGATTCCTGCTATTACGGCTATTGGATCTTATTTCCTTTTAAATGAATCCCTAACTTTACAAAAGGGTTTTGGTATATTTATGGTTATCTGTGGACTGACGATCAGTCAGTTGACTAAAAAGGAGGCTGCACCTGTTGCCGAAGAGGTGTTTGAGGGTTGAAAAAATTAAATTAGTGAAAATCAATATATAAAAATTCAACAGGGGAGAATTTATAGAATATTTCGATCCGGATATTTGTGGTTTCAGGAAAGATTACTACATTTGCAATCTCAAACGCGGCGGGGTAGCTCAGCTGGTTAGAGCGTCGGATTCATAACCCGGAGGTCACGAGTTCAATTCCCGTCCCCGCTACATTAACTCCTTGATAATTTCGGTTTCAAGGAGTTTTTTTATTGCTGTCCCCTGCCGTACCATTTAGGGATCAGGCGGAAAAGTCAGGGGCGCAATTAAGCATAAATAGTTTTAATCGATAAAGGAAAAAACTAACTTTTTCCACTTTTCCGACTTATCTTTGTTTTTATAGAAAAATGCCGCCTGCCCTAAAAAAGGTGTTGGCCTATCAACTTCAATCGATATTCCTTCAACCGATTCAAAGTATTCATTAAACTGTGTTATATTTGTAAAGTGATTGGGAGAAGGGATCTATTTTAATAGAATCAGAGGAAAATTATATCCCTCTCGAAACATGCTCCAGAACTTACCCTACACAGCAGGTAAGAAGGATAATTGAAAAAAAATTGATACATAATTGAAAGATGCTTTATAGATACTCTATGGGTATCCATAAAGTATCCATAAAGTATCCATAAAGTATCCATAAAGTATCCTTTAAGGATCCTTTAAACCTAAATTTTACCACCCTTTTACCCTCAATTTAGGATACTTTTTAAGCTTGCTTTTTTCCACCTTCTTGATTGAATCGGGAGCTGCAAAATTTGAGACAAAAAAGAATATTCAGTACGGTGCAAAAAATATGCCAGTGAGAAATTGAGTTACAGTCTACAGATGGTGTAAATGACTCAAAAGCAACTGTATATCAAATTGCCAGCTATTTAATACAAATGCTTTATACTGACATTCTCAATGACTTTGGTCATAGAAGCACTGACGCTTTTGTAGAATTTTTCCATATTGATTCCGGGCTTTTGGGAGAATGGATCGAAAATGGACGTTTCTTCCACTATCAATTAAAGCATTGATATTTATGTCCCTTTATGCGGTCGGTCAATCGTTTTAAGGCGATAGAAATAAATTAACGGTCCATTACATTTCAGAACCGTCCGGACACTTGGATCAACGCTTTCCGAAGATTGAACTGCCCACTCTGACCATCGTACTGCCTTCCTGAATGGCGATGGGGTAATCATCCGACATCCCCATGGATATTATGCCGAAGTGTTCCTGATTGGAGAAAAATTCTGTTTTAAGCTCCTGGTATATATGGCTAAGACCTTGAAATTCTTTGTGTATCGTTTTGGCGTCATCGGTAAAACTGGCCATTCCCATCACACCATCGATGGAGATATTTTCCATACCTGCATATTCAGCGGAAGTCAAAAGGGCCCGGGCTTCCTGATAATTCAAGCCGAACTTGCTTTCTTCGGTCGCAATATGGAATTCAAGCAGACAATGGATGATGCGGTTATTCTTCTGCGCCTCTTTGTTTATTTCCTGCATCAATTTTAAACTGTCCACACTATGGATCAAGCTTACAAAAGGAGCAATGTATTTTACCTTATTTGTTTGGAGGTGACCAATAAAATGCCATTGAATATCCTTGGGCAGCTCAGCTTGTTTGGAACACAACTCCTGTACCTTGTTCTCTCCAAAAATGCGTTGACCGACCCCATATGCCTCTAATATCGCACTGGATGGTTTTGTCTTTGAAACTGCAACAAGACATACGGTTTCTGGAATTTCCTGTCTGATTTTTAAAATGTTTTCCGAAATTGACATAGATGACTGATATTGATCAAATTTAGCGTAAACGAAATAACGAAATGTTGTTTAACCTTTAACGGATTATCTTAAGCATATCAATACAGGCTCACATATTCATACGAATTTCCGGTCCATTCAAGATATCTTTCAAAATCGCGAAAGGAGATTACCAGAGAAGCCGTATTGATGTTGGGATGAAAGCTGATTCGGGGCAGATGGCGTATGTTTTCGTCCAGATACAAGTGGACATGATGCGCCGCATCATTGACCAGACCAAAGGGCGAAACCGATCCGGGCTTAAGCCCAAGATATTTCTCCATTCTTTGTTCCGAAGCAAAACTAAGCTTTCCTTGTTTAAGCCGGTGTTCCAGATCGTGGATGTCCAAATCCTGTCTGTGTTCCAAAATGACCAGATAATGGCGGTTCCCTTTATGGTTTCTGAAAAATAGATTTTTACAATGTGTGGTTTCCTTGATGTCCTTCCAATATTGCAATGCAATTTCAATTGTCGGAGCTGCAGGATGTTCGTGGTATTCAAAGTCAATCTGAAGGTTTTTCAGGACTTCATATACGCGGGGATCTCCATTCATGAGCTGCTTTTTTAAAATTATCCCAAAGTTAAAGCCTTTTGGCCTTTCAGAAATCTAAAATGTAAACATATCAGGGGAATTTTTTTTGCCTTTTTTCTACCTTTTTTACGAGGCGGAAATCCACGAAAGATTAACTGGAAAAAACAGATAAATTGAAAGCCCCCCACACTTAAAAAAACTACTACAAATATAAAAAAGCAAGATATAAGGCAAAAGCCGATAAATAAAGGTATCAATTAAGAGATGCCCCCCTTTTCAGATGCCGGTATTTGAAATAACCGGCATTTGTTTTCATGCGAAAACATTGTGCAATTATAATTGGATTCTTAAAAAACAAATTGATATTTAGTGGTTTATATTCTTTTTATAAAATAAAAAAATATTATTGTTTATTTGATTTATCATAATTATCCATCTAAATTTGTGTGTTACTTTATTTACAAACTAATATATTTTCCAATCACATTAATTACTTTTTATTATGAATTTAGAAAAAATAATGACCGACCTGGAGAGAAAGCATCCAGGCGAATTTGAGTACCTTCAAGCAGTTCGCGAAGTTTTGGAATCAATAGAAGAAGTTTATAATGCTAATCCGCATTTCGATTCCGCCAACATTCTGGATCGGCTTATCGAGCCCGATCGTATTCTTACTTTTAAAGTATGCTGGGTTGATGACAATGGTAAGGTTCAGGTTAACCTGGGTTACCGTGTTCAGTTCAATAATGCGATAGGTCCATATAAAGGGGGCCTGCGTTTTCACCCCAGTGTCAATCTGAGTATATTGAAATTCCTCGGATTTGAACAGATTTTTAAAAATGCGCTCACAACCCTTCCAATGGGAGGTGCAAAGGGTGGCTCCGATTTTAATCCGAAAGGAAAATCGGATAACGAAATCATGCGTTTTTGCCAGGCTTTCATGCTTGAACTTTGGAGAGTCATCGGTCCCGAAGTCGATGTTCCCGCCGGGGATATTGGTGTTGGCGGACGTGAGATCGGTTTTCTTTACGGGATGTACAAGAAATTGACGAAAGAGCATGTAGGTGTCTTAACCGGTAAAGGGATGAATTGGGGAGGATCACTGATCCGTCCTGAAGCCACCGGATTTGGCGCCGTTTATTTTGCCCAGGAGATGTTGGCTACCCGCAAACTTACTTTTGAAGGAAAAACAGTTGCGCTCTCAGGTTTTGGCAATGTTGCCTGGGGTGCTGCCTTAAAAGCCACCCAGCTTGGAGCAAAAGTCATTACCATATCAGGACCCGACGGATACATCTATGATCCGGATGGCATCAGTGGAGAAAA
>JAUZOX010000029.1 GCA_030706265.1 Bacteroidota bacterium
AAAAAACACCTCAGGGATGCCATTTGAATGCTATCAGTACAGGAAACGCTGCGCATGGTCAAGGCCATATGTTTGCCGTACTTAAGCCGTATCAATGCCGTATTTTTGCCGTATGACTGTATACGGCTTAAATACAGCATAGATACGGTAAACCATTGGCCTGCTTTTGACTTAAATGATAACATTCAAGGAATATTGTGATTGATCCATAATGTGAATCCGGTTTTCATTGACATAACCGAAACCATGAAAAACTTCTTTTCCATCCGAAAATAATTTGATTAACCAGGTCGTATGGAACTCGCATGTATGCTCGGTTCATGATTCTTTGTGTTCTTCAATCATGCTCGATTCAGAATGTTTTACCTTTTAGAGCATGCGACTTTTCAGCCCATGCCGGACTCGCATCCTGACAATTTCGTCTGCGCCAAAAGCATTGACCTTTTTGCAACAATCAAAAAAAAAGTCCGGATAATTCGAATCCGGACTTTCTGATAAATGAACCCCTTGAGAGGTTCCAATTCACTTTGTTGCTTATTTTTTTACAGGAGCAGCAGCAGCTGGTTTAGCGGTTAACCCTTTAATGTATGCAGCTGAAGGAGCCAACCATTTTCCTACACTTGCAAGCTTAAATGCGGCAACAGCTTTTTCTTTATCACCCTTTGCAGCATAGGCTACACCTTGTTGATAATAGAAACGGGCAACCAATTCTTTATTTGCAGGATTTTCATATTGGAGTCCTTTTGTTGCGGCTTCGAGTGCTGCATCGTGATCCTTAAGTTTGTTTTGAGAATCAGCCAGAATATAGTATGCCTGGGCATTTTTATCGTTGTATTTAAATACTTCAGCTAATGGGACCAGCGCACCTTTATAGTCTCCTTTTAAATATGCAGTTGTAGCATTAGTCATATATTCACTTTCCAAAAGCAGCTTCGATTTTCTGAGAGTTGCCGTATCAGAAGATTTGGTGGACAGTTCGATGGTTTTATTTAATGCCTGAACCATCGGATCAAAAGCGTTCTGTTTCTTGTATATGATTGCTTTACTGAAGTAAGCCTGAGTGTTATTCGGATCCATTGCGATCACTTTATCGAAATCAGTTAAAGCGCCGTTTAAATCATTTGCTTTAAAAGCATTCAAAGCCATGCTGGTGTAAATTTTAGGCATTATACCTTCGACCTGAGCCGATGTAGCGGCATCACCATATTTGTCGGCTAAATCTTTTGCTTTCTGAAACGCAGCAACAATATCAGCGCTACTGCTGGCTTTGTTTTGATATACACCAACAGCGAGTTTTAATTGAAACTTTGCGATATTGCTTTCAGCAATCTTCCGGATTGAATCAGACTCAGCTCCTACTTTTTTGCCCAAATCAATAGTTTGTTGAAATGATTCAACAACTTTTGCATAATCATTTGTTTTAATTGATGCTGCACCCTGATTAAATGCATTAATTACATCATCCTTAGTCTGGGCTTTACCCGACATTGCAAATAAAAATAAGGCTGCACTCAGCAGTCCCGCAATTTTTAGCCTTTTCATTGAATTCTTCATGTTTCAGTTTGGTTGAGGTTAATACGGATTAGATTTGTCTGGTGACGCAAATTTAGTAATAACCTTGATATATCAAAATAAGATACAAAATTTGAGCCAAAAACATCTGGCTTCCCATTGAATATCCATAAATCAAGATGAAAGATTAAAAAATCTATCATTAAGTCAGAATAATAACAATGATTCAGGCTAGATAGTTCCAAAATTAGAAAAAAAATCTTTCAAAAAAAATTTACTTTTGCATAGCCGGGGGAAAAATGCTTTTTTTAAATATTATTATGAAACGAGCATGTTTGAATACCTACACGCCGTTCTAAATCTTACATGCTCGTTGCATCTGACCGATTCAATACAAATTGTTTACGGATGACAGCAGTTAAAATTTGCATTTGCGGCCTCTTAGATTCAACTAATCTAAATAATACAATTCCCGGACATTTTTAATTAACTCTACACAGGATATCTCAACTAAAAAACAGGGAATAGGGAATAATCTTCAATACCATGGGTTTGTCCAAGCAATTTTATCAGGTTTTAAATATCGCTGATCAGACATTTAATCAGCAACAAACTGCAAGATACCGGTTGTCTATCCGAATAGCTGCCGATGGTTTTTCATTTTGTTTGGCAGATCCGGACCGGAATATGTATATCCAGCTTGCCTCATTTGAAAACAAGACCTACGCTGGTGTGCGTCGCCTTGAAAAAGAACTTGTGGATGAAATGTTTGAAGATGTGGTCTCCTTGCATCCCTGGTTAAAAGGAAATTTTGCTTCTGTAAATATTTTGTTTGAAGATTGCCGGTTTACGCTCTTACCCTCTGACTTATTTGATGACCATAATTATCAAACCATCTACAATTATAATTTCAGCAAATCGGTTGAAGAGGAAGTGTTTTATTCGACTTTGCCTATTTTGGATACGGTCCTTATCTATGGTGTTCCATCCGGATTGGTGGAAAGTTTTAAAAAAAGATATCCAATTGCAAAATTCTATCATGGTAATTTTCCACTTCTCACCTCATTTGTCCAAAAGTACCGGAATGAAGATAATCAAGGGTCAGTGCTCGCCAATTTCAGAACCGGAGCAATGGACATCTTAATACTCCATGAAAGGAAATTACAGCTTTTAAATAGCTATACCTGTAAAGTTAACGAAGATGTCCTTTATTTTTTGATTTTTGCCATTGAACAAATCGGATTAAATCCTGAAACTGTTGAATTATATTTAAGTGGAAAGATTGAAAAGGATAGCAACCTGCTTTTTATGATTAAAAAATATGTTCGGAATATTCGGTTGATAAATCGTAATGATGATTTTAGATATAGCTATCCATTTGAACGAGTAGAGGGGCATCAATTTTATAACCTGTTAAATCTGAACCTATGCGAATAATCAGCGGTACTCACAAAGGCCGTCCAATAGTGACCCCGGCAAATTTACCCGTCAGACCAACTACCGATCTGGCCAAAGAGAGCCTTTTTAATATTTTAAACAACTCATTTGATTTCGAAGGTTTAGAAGTAATGGATTTGTTTTCAGGAACAGGAAGCATTGCTTTTGAATTTGCTTCGCGGGGAGCAAAACGTATTGTGGTTGTAGACAACAATTACCGATGTGTGGAATTTATCAGAAAAGCCGCGTTGGGATTTGGTTTTAATAAGGTCATTACTGTGCAAAGGGCAAATGTTTTTTCATTTCTGAAGTATCCTCAGGCTCCTTTTGATTTGATTTTTGCTGATCCTCCTTATGAAATGGAAGACCTTGAAGTAATCCCCGATCTTATCTTTAATCAAAAATTACTTAAAGATGGAGGCTGGTTTGTTTTAGAGCACGCCAAAAACCATGACTTTGAAAACCACCCCTATTTTTTACAACATCGGAAATACGGGAAAGTGAATTTCTCTATTTTTTTGATGCCTTTTGAAGAGAAGGCGGAAGAGGGTAGCCTGGAAGATAATGGGAATCGCCCTGCTTCTGAGGATTCGACTTCGGAAGATCCTTCCGAACTTTAATTTCAGGTTGCTGGGGATTATCAGACTGGTAAAGACTGATTAACTGTTTTAATAATTGTTCCCCTGGAAAATTGGGAGCCAGCGTATTTAACTGCCCCTTCGAATCCAACAACACAAAACTTGGACAGGTATAAGCATTAAAAAAATCTATCATTTCATAATCATCAGGTGCAAAAGCCAGCTGCATCTGATACTTTTGTTTTGCCCAATACTTTTCTATTGTCTCATGATCAGCATCTGCCGTGATACAGATAAAATTTGCAACGCCAATACTATCAGCAAAATGTTCAACATCTGCAATTTGACTCAATAAGGTTCTGTCAGCAATCCCTTTGAGCGTAAAAAAAGTGATATACAGAGGCTTGCCTTTATATGACGATAATTGATGAGTGCTTCCATCAGGATAAAAGAAAGAAAAATCAGGAATAGCGTTCCCTGTTTGCAACCGCAAAAAACTGTTTTCTAAATTCTTCGCCATCTGCTGATTAAATGGATCCGAAGAGGCCAGTGCCGCCTCTTTTAACAAACTTGTTCCTTTAGCTGGACTGAGTTCGCCATCTTTAACCATTGAATATATATTTCCAAGTAAGACGGTTTCCCTGACCGGGATACATTTTAAGGATTGATCAACAGACAGCATGTGCATCAAGCCTGAAAAATGAAGCGAATCGGGTATTCCCTTGAAAAGGTTGAGACTTGTGATATACGGTGGGCCCAAATCAAAATACTTAGTGAAATTAGAATAAAGCAATGACTGAAAAGCCGGATTGGTCATAGGAAGTTTTTTACAATCAAAAAATTGATTAAACGCAGACGAGAAGCTCACGGCCCTTGACATCGTCAGATAATCGACCCTGCGTGACTGCATCAGATCCCTGCAAAAAGCATCCGGGGTTTGTTGTATTGCCTCATCGACGGCAGCATTAAAAAGATCAATTTCTTTTTTAGTTGGTCTTTGATGATTGCTTTTTAAAATTAATGAAAGTACCGAATCGGAAAAGACCTGATATGCCTTATTTAATACGATCTGTGGGTTTGTATCCTGGTTGTCCGTAACGATTAGCAAATTTCCCGTATGCTCGTTTAGTGTTGAAGCAAGATCAAAAGAATAATGCCGGTCAGGGTAAAGCAAAGCATCAAGGCCTAATTCGTTGACTGAAATATTGACAATACTCGCAGATGGAACTGAAAAAGAAACATTGAAACTACTGTCAGCTCTTGTCTTTACCGTAGCAAGCCTTTCCCGATCCAAGCTGATATAGTCTTTGTATTTCGAAAGCCGGATAGTAGTACCCGGCTTCATTTTTAGTTTCCCGGAAATGAAGATATTTTGCTGACTAAATGCAGTGTTAGTCAGCAGAAAAAAAAGCATGAGCACAAAAAAGAAGCTTTTCATGCGGTTATAATCTGATTAAATTGGTCGCATGGAACTCGCATCGATGATTTTCCGCGGCGTTTGTGTTTTTCAAGCATGCTCGGTTCATGGCCTTTTGAGAATAACGCCCTCAGGAACAAACTGACTGGCATCACCACTGTATCTTACAATTTCACGAACAATTGAAGAAGTCAGAGACATGTATTCGGGTTGTGTCAAAATGAAAACGGTTTCGATCCCGGGATACAATTGCTTATTAATATTAGCAATACTCTTTTCAAACTCAAAATCGGCAGCAGTTCTCAATCCCCGAAGTAAATAAATTGAATTTACCTTGCGGCAAAAATCTACCGTAAGTCCTTCATAGCTACAAACTCTGACCTTGGGTTCATCTTTGAATACATGGTTTATCCATTCAAGCCTTTTTTCCAGAGGGAAATAACCTTTCTTTTCAACATTTACACCAATAGCAACAATGATTTCGTCAAAAAGAGGTAAAGCCCTCCTGATAATCGATTCATGGCCCCGTGTAATGGGATCAAATGATCCCGGACAAACTGCAATTCTATTCATGGATTATTGTTCTTTTTGATTATGCATTTGTTCTTCCAACTGAAAATATGATTTAATCACCTCAATTATAGAAGGGTAAGTATTTTTCATCACTTCGTTCAAATTATCGCGATCAATCCATTGAGCTTTAGTGATTCCCTCTTCAGATTGTGGAACAGGCAGCCTTTGGGTTGAAGTCTTCATAAAATACCACCAGGTAAGCTTCATACATTGTTTGCGCTTTTCTTCGTACAAGTGCCTGGTTCGTATCAATGGATGGATAATAGCCAAATCGCCAATTGCCGTTTCTTCTTCGACTTCTCTTAGAGCTGCTTCATTCTTTTTTTCAAAGGGTTCAATTTTACCTTTTGGTAAGTCCCATTTGCCATAACGAAAAATAAACAGAAACTGACCGGATGAATTCAGCACAAGTCCACCGGCGGCTTCAATTTTTACAAACATAGATAAAAAATCACGGTATAATTGGTTTGGATGATCAGGCTCGTGTAAATATAATCTTAAAGCAAAAGGATTGTTTATGAATCGGTGATATTCGTCGATGAGTGCTGATTTTGAATGAGGATGAGCAAGAACATCCTCAACTTCGAGTTTGAGATCGGAAATTTCCTGAGTGAGGAAAATCGTTTTATGATTAATAAAAACTTTGTACATTTGCTTCATGAAAATGAATGAAGAAACAGCTTTAGCAGTCGCGGAATTTTTATTGCAAATTAAAGCAATAAAATTGGATGTTAATAAACCATTTACCTGGGCATCCGGATTAAAATCTCCAATTTATTGCGATAATAGAAAGACACTCTCCTTTCCAAAAATAAGAACATACATCCGGCAGGAGTTTGTAAAACTTATTAATGAGGCATATGGTCCAATGGATTTAGTGGTTGGAGTTGCAACCGGGGCTATAGCACAAGGAGTTTTGGTGGCTCAGGATCTTGGATTGCCATTTGCCTATGTTCGATCCACGAAGAAAGAACATGGCCTTGAAAATAAAATTGAAGGCGTTGTTGAATCCGGACAAAATGTTATTGTTGTTGAAGATTTAGTTTCGACAGGACAAAGTAGTCTCGATGCTGTCAAAGCTTTACGTGATTTTGGTTGCAATGTAAAGGGAATGGTTGCAATTTTCACTTATAACCTAAAAATTGCCGAAGAAAACTTCAAAGCTATGGATTGCTCTTTGAACACCTTGACCGATTATGATCATTTGATAAAAAAAGCCTTAGAACAGGATTACATAAAAGATTTTGATTTAAAATCACTGATAGAGTGGAGAGAAAATCCACAGGAATGGGGAGAAAAATTTAATATTTCGAAGCCCAATATTACATTATAGCTCACGAAAAAGCGTTTTAAAAAAGTTTGGCACTGCTATTCAATTGACTAAAAATGAAAAGATTCGAGAGTAAACGGGTAAATCTAAAGGCTTCTGCACAAACTGTGTTTGCCTTTTTAAGTGACATGTCGAACCTGGGTAAGTTTATGCCTGAACAAGTCACAAACTGGCAGGCCACTGCAGATACCTGCTCGTTTACAATTCAGAATATGACTACTTTGAGCATGAAGATAGCTGAGCGGGTTCCCTTTGAACGAATTGATGTCACTTCTACCGGCAAAACACCATTCCATTTTACGCTTCAACTATTTTTGCTACCGAAAGAAAACGATAATTCGGAAGCTTATTTCGTCTTAAATGCCGATTTGAATCCCGTCTTTAGTATGATGGCTTCAAAGCCACTTCAAAATTTAGTAGAATTAATGGCTTCGAACCTGGAACAGTATTATTCCTGATCATTCTGAAATGGCTTTTATGAAAAGACGCTATTACAGACAATAAACTACTTCTTTCATTCCGCAATTGTAGATATCCCCTTCGACGCTTTCTAATTTTAATTGTCCATAATTTGTAATTCCCACTATTCGGGCATGCACGCTTTTTTCTTGAACGATGAAATCGTGCCATTCATCAAAACGATAAAGCAAAGAAAGGTAATCGGATTCTATTTTTGCATAGTATTTGCTTTTCAACTGATTGTATCTTATATTAATGAAAGAACAGAGACCGAGTAAACTCTGCCTTAAATCATAGTTTATTCCGCTTATTTGCTTCAATGAGACCGGATTTGGGGCACCACTAAGAAACGACTCCTGATTAACGTTTAAACCTATTCCTACAATACTCTCGGATAATTTGTTTCCAATAATACTGTTCTGGATAAGCGTTCCACATAATTTCCGGTCACCGATATAAATATCATTGGGCCACTTTATTTTAATGTTCCCATCCAAAGGCAGAAGCGTTTTGACAAAATCTGTAATTCCTAAAGATATTATCTCGGTTAGTCTGAATTGTTCAGCGGGATCAAGAAAATCAGGATAAAGAATAATACTGAATGTCAAGTTTTTATTTGCTTCGCTTTCCCAGACATTTTGATCCATTCCCTTCCCTTGAGTCTGCTCGCATGCAATTATGACAGTACCTTCAATTTGTTTTCCGGAATGTAGCAAATTGGCAGCATAGGAATTAGTAGATGTAGTCTGCTCAAGTTCAATGATATGGCTACCGATCATAAGTTTATTCATTTGGTTATTTCCTTAATGCAAAATTATAAACTAAAGTTGGTATAAATCTTGTAAAAGAGGATCTGTTGGTATAGAAATGATTAACAGTGAAATAATTTTTTTGTACAACATATTGATTTTAGGCATCAGCCAATAATATAAGTATTTTGGGGTTGCTTATTTTGTTTAACTTTGTAAATTGATTTTGTAAAATTTAAGAATGATTAAAAAAGCAACAGAAAAGTCTGAAACGGCTATGTTGGCCGACATTGTGATCAACGCTATATACGAAAAAAAAGGCGAGAATGTTGTTAAGATTGACATGCGTCCTATCAATAGCCCTATTGCAGATTTTTTCATCGTCTGCCAGGGCAGTAATCGTACACAAGTTGAAGCGATTGTCGATTCGATATACGAACAAGTCAAAAAAGCAATTGGCATCTACCCTTCACATGTGGAAGGGCGTGAGAATGCGGAATGGATGCTCGTCGATTATTTCGATGTAGTGGTTCATGTTTTTCAGCCCGAGACACGTGGATTTTATAAGCTGGAAAGCCTGTGGGCCGATGCCGACATCACTGAAGTGCCAGCGCCTGCTCCAGTCCTAAAAACCCAAAAGGTTTCTTCAAAAAAAGCGGCTACTTCTGTCAACAAATCTAACAAAACGAACTTATAACTGTTACCCGATAAATAAAACTGCACCACATATGGCAGACGACAATAACAAACCCCCTCTTATCCCGGGAAGTAACGGAAAAATTCCCAAACCCAAGTTTAGTTTTTACTGGATTTACATCCTGCTGATAGGTGTTTTTCTGGCGATGACTTTTTTTAACTTTAATGGTTCGACGAAAAAGATCGATGAAGCAAGGTTAAGAAAGTTGATTTCTGAACAATATGTCGAAAAAATTCAAGCGGTCAATAAGGATTATGCCCGGATTTATATTAAGAAAGATAAACTAAGTCTTCCTGAATTCAAAGATGTTCAAAATAACAGGAGTTTCAGTGGCGATGCACCTCAATATACTTTCCAGTTTTCGACACCTGAATCTTTTGAAAAATTGGTTTCTGAAGAACAGGTCAAAAGAGATGCCAAAGGTGACCCCATAATTGAAAACGGGAGGCCTGTAATAGTTGAAAATCCTGTTTATATTGAAAACGTTAGCGAGCGCAATTGGGGAAGTGACTTCTTAGGATTGGTATTTCCAATTTTATTACTGGTTGTGGCCTGGTTTTTTATCATGAGAATGATGAACCGGGGCTCAGGTGGTGGTGGTCAGATATTCAATATTGGAAAATCAAAAGCCCAGTTATTTGATAAAGATACCATGGTTACCATTAATTTTAATGATGTTGCCGGACTGCAGGAGGCAAAAGTTGAAATCATGGAAATCGTTGATTTTTTGAAAAGCCCTTTGAAATACACTCAATTGGGTGGTAAAATTCCAAAAGGGGCATTACTCGTTGGCCCTCCCGGTACAGGTAAAACATTACTGGCAAAGGCTGTTGCCGGTGAAGCCAAAGTACCGTTTTTCTCACTTTCGGGGTCCGACTTCGTCGAAATGTTTGTGGGTGTCGGAGCAAGCAGAGTAAGAGACTTGTTTAAACAGGCGAAAGAAAAAGCTCCTTGTATCATTTTTATTGATGAAATTGATGCCATTGGCCGTGCTCGTGGCCGTAATTCATTTACCGGTGGCAATGATGAACGTGAAAACACGCTCAACCAATTGCTTACTGAAATGGATGGTTTTTCAAGTAACAATGGCGTTATCATTCTTGCTGCAACTAACCGCGCTGATATTTTGGACAGGGCATTATTACGGGCAGGACGGTTTGATAGACAAATTCATGTAGAATTACCGGACCTTGAAGAACGTAAAGCAATCTTTTTGGTTCACATGCGTGGACTCAAATATGATGTTGAAGGTATTAACGTTGAATTTCTCTCAAAACAGACACCCGGCTTTTCAGGAGCTGATATTGCCAATGTATGCAATGAAGCTGCGCTTATTGCTGCACGCAAGGAAAAAGAGACTATCGAGAAGCAAGACTTTATTGATGCCATTGATCGAATTGTAGGCGGACTGGAGAAAAGAAATAAAATCATTTCAAAGCACGAAAAAGAGGTTATCGCTTATCACGAATCAGGACACGCTGCTGTCAGTTGGTTGCTTGAACATGGACATCCATTGGTAAAAGTAACGATTGTACCGCGTGGCAAATCGCTGGGTGCAGCTTGGTATTTACCTGAAGAACGACAGATTACGACTTTTGATCAGATGTTTGATGAGATTTCATCAGCTCTGGGAGGTCGTGCTGCAGAAGAAATTTTCTTTGGAAAAATCTCAACCGGAGCTTTAAGTGATCTGGAAAAAATCACAAAACAAGCTTTTTCAATGGTGGTCTATTTTGGTTTAAACGATAAGATCGGCAACTTGAGCTTTTATGATTCGACAGGACAACAGGAATACTCCTTTACCAAACCTTATAGCGAAAAAACAGCCGAAACTATTGATAGCGAAATAAGTAAACTGGTCGAATCAGCATATGCCCGTGCGAAAACCATCCTGCTTGAAAACAAGAATAAAGTGGAAAAACTTGCACAACAGTTGCTGACAAAAGAGGTTATTTATCGCGAGGACCTTGAAAACATTTTCGGTGTTCGCCCATTCCAGGAAGAAAAACTAATTCTTGAAAATGGGAATAATCAGGATGCAGAGGCCAAAGAGGCACCTGCAATTCCTGAATCAATTCCTGACGACAAAGGAACCGAATCAGAAAGCAAATCGGAAACCGAATCTCAATCACAAACAAAAGAATAAATTGCATAACAAATGGAAGAAACAACCTCCAAGGAAAAAATGCTGAAAAGTATCCGGAATGCGTTAATTCATAAATCTATTCATCCATACCCTGGTGTAGATTTAGAATCTTCTGTTTATGCACATTCAAATGATACGCTCGATCTGACTTTTGCCGAAGAGTTTACCAAAGCAAACGGACAGTTTGTTTATTGCGAAGATGTCATGGCGTTAGTGGACAACCTGAAGATTATGGCTCATGAAAAAAAATGGACTAACATCTTCAGCTTTGATAATCAACTATCTAAAGTACTCGAAGCAGCCGAAATAGTGCATTCGTCAAAAGATGAAGATTTTGAGAGCCTAAAGGTTGCGGTCACTTTTTGCGAGAGTCTAATTGCACGATTAGGTTCAATACTCATTTCGTCCCGGCAAACTGCAGGTCGCAGATTAAACATCTATCCGGAAATCCATGTCGTTGTGGCAATGTCATCACAGATAATGCCCGATATCCGGGATGCAATGAAAACGATCAGGGAGAAATATTCAGGCAGACTGCCTTCGCTGATTAGTTTGATTACAGGACCAAGCCGTACCGCAGGAATTGAAGCTTCACTTGTACCCGGAGGTCAGGGACCACGTGAAGTATTTGTATTTCTGGTCGATGACACACCGATGAAATCTAATGATGAACAGTGATAATTGGGTCAAAGTCTTTAGCTCTTCGAAAGCATACCTTGTTGAAATAGCACAAGGCGTTTTGGAGGAGGAAGGAATTGAGAGTGTTATCATAAATCAAATTGATTCTGCCTATTTATTTGGCGAATGTGAACTTTATGTCAAAAATGAAGATGCATTCAATGCATTACAAATTATAAGTAAAATTGAAAGTGAATAATTTTATATTACGTACAATCACAGGTATCGTTTTCGTTAGTTTAATCATTTCGTCGATCGTATTTAGTCCATTATTTTTTGCTGTTCTTTTTTTTTGTATAACGCTTTTAGGCCTCCACGAGTTTTTTAAGTTATTGCAAAACGGCGGGAAAGCACCTCAGAATGGTTGGGGATTGGTCTTGGGAGGACTTTCTTTTGCGGGGCTCACTGCAGTCGCACATGATTGGATGAATGTCAAGTATCTGCTTGCATTAATTCCATTGATGACGATCGTATTCATTTCTGAACTTTACAGAAAAAAGCCATTCCCCTTCGAGAACATTGCTTTAACATTATTGGGAGCCATTTATATTGCCTTACCATTTGGTTTATTAAATTTTTTCTACCTTCCGGGTAAAAGTTATGCTTTCATCCTTCTGCTTGGATATTTCATCATCTTGTGGATTAATGATACGTTTGCATACTTATTTGGCATGACATTTGGAAAACATCGTTTATTTGAACGCATCTCACCAAAGAAATCGTGGGAAGGAAGCATTGGCGGAGCTTTAACAAGTATCATTGCTGCAGGCTTGCTGGCTTATTTCACTGATTCGTTACCCTTTATTCATTGGATAGCAATTGCAGCAATTATTGTGGTCAGCGGTACACTGGGCGATTTAGTTGAATCCATGTTAAAAAGGAGTCTCAACTGCAAAGACTCCGGAACGATTTTGCCGGGACATGGTGGCATACTCGATCGATTTGATGCTGTTTTGATTTCAGCCCCTTTAATTTTTGTTTATATTCAATTGGTTAATTAACAAGCAAAATGAAAATTCATAAAGAAGGATATCAAATTATTCTTTGGACATTCATCGTTTTAGCAATTATTGCTACGGCCTCCACGCTACTTTTATCGGAATTATTAATTCTTAAATATGGAATATTGCTCGTATGTGCGGGCCTCTTTATTTTTATCGTAAGATTCTTCCGTTACCCGCAACGAAAAATAAGTTTAGGAAGTGAAAATATTCTTTGCCCGGCAGACGGAAAGGTTGTAGCCATCGAAGAAGTCGAAGAAAAGGAATTCTTCAAAGAGAAACGGAGACAGGTGTCCGTTTTTATGTCGCCCAATAATGTTCATGTAAACTTCTTTCCGATAGCGGGCAAAGTGGTTTATTCAAAATATCATCCGGGCAAATATCTCGTTGCCTGGCACCCCAAATCGAGCGAAGAAAATGAACGGACAACAGTAGTTATTCAGGGTGAAAATAACCATGCCATATTGATGCGCCAGATTGCAGGAGCAGTTGCACGCCGTATTGTATGTTATGCCAAAGAAAATCAAACTGCTGCACAAGGTGGAGAGATGGGTTTTATAAAATTTGGCTCCCGGGTAGATCTGTTTCTCCCCTTAGATGCAAAGGTTGAGGTGAAGATTGGGCAAAAAGTTATTGGAAGAACAACTATTATTGCCAGATTTTAACAGTCTGATCAATAAATTACTATTTTTATTGCATTCTTTACAAGAATTATAAATTTGTCTTATTAAACAGGTTTAATATTGGTCAATATGAAAAAAATAAGTTTATTACTATCCATGCTTGCTTTTGTTAGCTTTGTGGCAATTACACCGGCTACCGCTCAAAATGCAACTCCTAAGAAAAACGCAACAGCCCAGGCTGCTAATCCAAAGGCTAAAAAAGCTTGTTGTGCAGATCCAAAAACATGCAAGTGCAAAATGGCTAAAGATGGCAAGCCCTGTTCTGCAATGAAAAAAGCAGCAACTCCCGCCCCCAAGGCAAAGTAATGTCGTTGCTTATCCAAAATTGAAGCCACCTTTTGGGTGGCTTTTTTATTTTATTAGTTTATCCTTTCCATATACGGAAGGATATCATAAATGCGGTTGATTCTATGCGTTGGGGCGAGAGAGGTTAGGTTCGAATCAAAAGGATCAAAAAGTACCGTATCCATTCCTATTGCTTTTGCCCCAATAATGTCGACATCCAAATCATCTCCTATCATCAAACTTTCTTCAACCCGGGCTTCTGTATGCTCGAGTGCATAATAAAATATCCCCGCATCAGGCTTTTTACTTCCAGCTTGTTCTGATGTTATCAAAGATTCAAAGTACTTTTCCAACCCTGAATATGCCAATTTAACATGTTGAATTTCTTCAAATCCATTCGTTAGGATATGCAGATGAAAACGGCCTTTCAACTGCTCCAGCGTCTCAATTGTACCGGGGAAAAGAGACCCTTTTCGCGGGCTTTTATAGGTATATTCTTCGGAAAGTTTTTCCGCCAACTGTTCATCCTCAATTCCGAAATCCTTTAATGTTATCAGGAAACGGGTATCGCGAAGCTCTTCCTTGCTGATCATATTTTCCCGATAGAGACTCCATAACCTGGTATTATGAATGGTGTAGGCTTCAAAAAAAGCTTGAAGCGAAGGTATTTTTTTCTCATCGGTCAAGTTATCCCTGTAAATTTCAGAGAACGTTTCATGAGAATTTTTTGCAAAATCCCAAAGTGTATTGTCAAGGTCGAAAAAGAGATGTTTATATTTCATTCAGCCTGTTAAATTTTTTATGCAAAAGTACTATTTTGAAATTTAACATGATCAGTTAAACTTCCGGATAGTAAATTTAGCGTTTGCTTGACTCCGTTAATCCTGAAATCTATATTTGCTAATTATATCAATTTCAAAAGCCATTATGATGAATGCAGAAAAAAATTTTAAACCCATATCGGGTTATGTTGCCTTGATTTTCACCCTTGCTTTTCTTGTTGCTGGGGGCTTGCATTTCTTCAATGAGAACGCCTCTCCCCTGGTTTATACTTTGGGGGCTA
>JAUZOX010000290.1 GCA_030706265.1 Bacteroidota bacterium
CATGGCCCTGTCGGGTGAATTGCGTTCCTTATCGGTGAAGAAGATATAATTCAACCACCAGGTATTGCTCAGGTCCTTGATCTTTTTATCGGTGGGCCATTGTTGCCAGTCAAGCCACCAGAAGCTGATCCCCTTCTTTTCCATCGGGTGCAGGACCACATCAAAGAGGGTCTGTATATATTTCTTGTCAGAGGCGATGTAGGGAATATTTTTATGTCCGGTGGTATCGAAGTTCATTTTTTTGGCGAATTCCTTATAAGGTGCTTCATAGGGTGCGATACCCGAAGCGGGATGCAGGTTGAGGGTTGTCTTCAGTCCCCTGGTCTTCATCCATTGCAGTAATACATCAGGATCCGGGAACAGCCTGTTGTTCCAGGTCCAGCCCGTCCATTGCTGGGGCTGTCCAAATTCATCGTGGCGTCCTCTCAGACTGTCGGTCATGTGCCAGTCCATGTCGATGACGAATACATCCAGCGGGATGTTGTATTTTTCAAAGTTCCCGATCACATTGCGCACCTCGTTATCGGAGTAACTCCAATACCGCGACCACCAGTAACCAAAAGCAAAACGCGGCGGCAGGGGTTCCTTACCGGCTATCTGTGAAAAATCATACAAGGCTTTCTTGTATTGATCGCCATAGCCCATGAAATACCAATCCTGGTAGTCACCGTTGGGACGTGGCTTTACCCAGGGCCAATCGCTGTGATCGAAGAGAAACGACTTGGAGTCATCGATCAGCGTCCAGCCGTCCTTAGCTAACAAGCCATCTTCCAACTTGATATGGGTATTGTTGGAAGGATGCAGATCACCATCACAACCGTCAAGCGTACGATAAGTCCCCTTGAGATTATCCTTTTGGGTCATTCCGGGCACCCAGTTAAATCCGTATTTTGGATCGATAGATTTCACCTGCAGATTCTGATCGGTAAACTTACCGGATCCGAGTTTATACCTAAGTTCCAGTTCGTCGGTCTTCAGAATAAGCCATCCGTCCTTTTGAGTCTGTGTGAATCGTGGCAGCGGCAACTGACGCCGGATAACCACAAAGCTGGCATCGTCGATAAATGAGCCATTATCACTCCACTCCATCCGGATCAAGCGCGGAGTCAATACAGTAAAGCGCGCCGGACCTTCTTTTACGACCGCCTTTGGATCAGCCTGCGATGTGGCGCTTGCCTGTGAGAAACTATTCTGAAATTGCAGCACAACCAGAATCAAAAACAAAAACTTTTTCATTAAAGAATACTTTTAAAGAGTAAAAAATGCTTCAAATAGAAAACGATTTAAAGATTTATAAAAATTGATCGAAACCGGATGCAAACTTATTGATAATTTCAATTCAAGCTCATATAGTAAAAAGCTATTTCATCAAGATCCCTTGATATCATGATATTGTAAATTATATCCGGAGTATTTTCCCGAACTTCATTTCCGGAGGCATCTCAAAGTCAGTTTTACAACCGGGGAGTCGGCATGCTTTCAAAAAGGATAGATGTCAGGTGCCCCCGGCATACCGACAAGGTCACCATGACGTTAAACATTAAAAGATATAACAATCTAAGCGCTGAACAACTGGAGGCAGCCCGTTTAATTAATATTAAAGGTGCGACCACATCCTGAGATGCAGGATTGAACTTTGGAAATGCAGAGGGTGCCTCCATGTCAGAGACACCCTCTTTGTATGACTTAAGAATGACCCATCCCTCTTTTCCGGATTACTATTCCATTCCTATTTGAAAAGAAATCAAAGCTGACTTCGGACAATTCTTTCATGATTCTGAATCATTCAGAAACCGATGACGCTTAGTCTGCCACCCGAGACGCATTTACCCGTCAACGATGATGTTGGAATGGTGTTGGCAAGAATAGCGGCCTTGATGGTTGCGGCTGTAGCGCCCGGATGAGAAGCAGCATAAAGGGCAACCGCTCCCGTCACATGCGGTGTTGCCATGGAGGTTCCACTATAGTTGGCATATCCTGAAACGATCTTCCCTTTGGAATATACGGGGACACAGGACCAGATCCCTTCACCGGGGGCACCTAAAGCAACGTGCTGAGCTCCGTAGTTGGAGAAATAGGATAATCCTCCGCTACTATTGATAGACGCCACACTGATGATGTTTGCATTGGTGTAAGCTGCAGGATAAAAAGGAGTGTTATCGATATTGACTGCGCTGTTGCCGGCAGCGGCAATGAAGAGGATACCGGCGGCATTGGCCCTTTCGATGGCTGCAGCCAGTGCAGATGAGTACCCACCTCCACCCCAGGAATTGTTCGTGGCAACAATATTGACTCCCTCGAGTTTAAGTTTGGTGAAATAGTCAATTGCCTTGATTGCATTGGCAGTAGTTCCCCCGGCAGGTCCTAAAAATTTTGCATCGAGGAGCTTTATTTTCCAGCAGACACCAACCACTCCTTTGCCATTGTTCCCCACGGCCCCTAAGATACCCGCAACATGGGTCCCGTGATCATCATTCAGGCCATCGAAAACAGTGTTATCATTTTTGACAAAGTCCCAACCATACACATCATCGATATATCCATTTCTATCATCATCTTTTCTGTTTCCCGCAATTTCATATGGATTGGTACCGGCATTAGCTGCAAGATCTTCATGGGTGTACATGTACCCTTCATCAATGATACCGACATATACGGTGTTTGACCCGGTATTCGTAGGCCAGTCAGCTGCGGCCTGGCAGCCAAACTGGTTTGCAGGAGAAGTAGAAGTCCCCATCATGCCCCATAACAATCCGTTGACAAAATAAGGATCGTTGGCGATGGTCGTTGAGGTATAAATCCAATTGGGCTCCGCATATTCAATTTCAGCCGAACCTTTTATTTGGCGGACAGCTTCCCTGGCATCCAGTTGTGTTGAAACCAAAGTAATCCCTTCATTATCGCCCGAATGCTTCATGGCATGGGTCTGTATTTTCTCTTTGGCAAAACCTTTTATCTTGCTGAGAACTTTTCCCCTGGCAGTTTCTGAGGCACCTTCCTTAAATTTAACCAGCAGTTCGTCCGGAACGTACTGGGGCTCGACTTGCGTGATCGTGACTTTTGCCACTGCCGTTGCTTTATCGGCAGACGAAATCGTGAAATCGCCTTTCTCTCTGGAACAACGTGAAAAGAAAATGACTAACAATCCAAACAGAACCAAAGTCATCAAAGACGAAAATAATAATCTTGTTTTCATGTCTCAATGGTTTTAAATTAACTTAGTCAAAATCAAAAAGATTCAGTGATAATCTTGATCTAGTACAAAAAAGGCGGGATTTTAGAGTTATAGGAACAAAGCGCCCGGGCTAATGTTCAAAAAATGATCGACAAATTTTCACTTGAAATGAGCATGTTCTGAAAACACAAATAGGGAGGGGAATCATCCATGCGAGTTCCATGCGACCAATTTAATTCAAATTGATTGCATACGAATCTGTGATAAATCCCCGAAATATAAGTGGCCGGATGAAAAAAGGGCCATCCCGAAGCGTTAATCCATCATTACCGACGAGCGGGTGATTTCACCTCTACCTTGTCGATGACCTCGCCATTTGCTTTCTTCAGTGTCGCCGTCAATAAATTTTGGTTGACTTCGACCACCGTATAGGTGGTCTTCTCGCCGGTTTTATCGGTAAATGGGCCTCCTCCTACAATGATGGGAATATTGGTAACGCCCTTATTGGGCCTCATCACTGCATAGGTATGGGTATGACCGCAAAGGATCAGATCGGCACCGGCCTTATTCAGGATGGGAACGAATTTTTGACTGCAATCCTTCATTCCTCCTCCAGCGCTATTTTCATAGTTTTTCAGGGTAATGGGCATATGGAGACAAATCACCCTGAATGCGGCCTGCTTATATTCGGGTGTCTGAACTTCTTTGGCCAGCCAAATCGCCTCCTGCGAACGGTATTGGTCGTAATCGGCCAACCCGAAATAGTATTGATTGTTATCCGGCTTATCCTCACCACAATCGAGCATCACAAAATGCGTATTTCCATAAGTGAATGAGTAGTAGAAATTCCCGGTTGGGGTATCGATGTATTTATACAGGCTCCTTGCACCCTCTCCCCTGGTTTCATGATTTCCCCTTACGAAGAAAAAGGGAATTTCAGTTGCAAACGAAGCACTAAAGGGTTTCAGCAAATAATCGGTAATGTCACTTTCCTTGTTAATGTTGTCAATGATATCGCCATTCAGTACTACAAAATTAAACCCGGATTCCCGTTTTACAACCTGTTCGGTAAACTGTGGTCTGTTATGTATGTCATTGAAAGCCAAAAATGAGAATTTCTGCATCCCGGAAGAAGGGGTCGCAAAGGTGTAAATCTTGCTCCGAATGCTATCGCCATATACGACCTTATAGGCCAGAAGTGTCTTTACTTCTTTTGAGACCACACAGTAGTAGTAACGGGTCCCGGGTTTCAAATTTGTCAGCACCACTTTTTGAACTCCTGATCCGACATCGATCATTCCGGCC
>JAUZOX010000291.1 GCA_030706265.1 Bacteroidota bacterium
GACCAATTATATACCCTTTATATACACTTCATATACCAATATCCTAACACTTTTTCTAGACAATTTCCAATGAGTCTCAAAAGGGTCTTTTCTTTTTGGATTGCACTTCATTTTTAAAGAAAAGGGCTTTAAGACATGCAGATCCGGGAGAACGCCATAGAGGGTAAGTCTGGACAAGCCAAGACCGCATAGGGTTCAGACCGGATCAGGACCAGGCTCAAAGACACCGGCGAATCAAGGATTGCCTGCATCTTCATGGTGCTTAACCCGGTCAATTTGGCCGGGGTGGCTCCTCTGGGCCGCTTATCAAACAGGCTAAAAGGTTTTTCAGCAAAGGCATCGTGAAAATCCTCAACGGTATTTATGGAAGATATTCAGGACAAAGCAGGGTGTCGGTGCTTCAATCCAGGTCTGAAAAGGATAGCTTAAAAAATCTCGGCTGAGTTTTTCAGCAGATCCTTAGTAGTAGGGAAGGTTGATTTAAAATAGCATTGTAAGGTTGTTGTTTTACAACGCGAAAAAAAACAGAAGATGATCACGCACTGATTCTCACCTGATAGTATATTGTAAGTTGATTGGTGTTTTCTTCCACTTTGATTGTTTTTAGGAATTGGAGAATTGTGGAAGAAAACACCCGGGTATGTTAGTCTTGGTAGATTGGTGAGAATCAGTGCTTGGTCATCTTCTGTTTTTTTGATCCCCAAATTGGGATCTCTCGGCTTTTGTTATCGAAAGATGAATGGTTCGGTATTTAATTTTCAACTTTCTTTTTTCAATATTTCAGCGATGGATGTTAGGGGTTAGAATCCGTCCGGACCATTACCGGGGCCACCACCTGGATTGCCACCCGGATTACCACCTGGGGTTCCGCCCCCGTTGCCACCTTCATAGCCACCACGTCTGCCGCCGTAACCTCCAAATCTTGGACGCATTCCTTCCGGCATGCTTTCGCCGGGTTTCAGGAAATTGTTGAAGTTATAGGTGATCGAGAACATGAAGTATTGCGGTAAAATCGTTGATTGGGTATCGGTAATATTGCTTCCGTTAATAGATCTGCGAATACTCTGATTTTGTTTCAGAATGTCGAATACCTGGAATTTTACCTGAGCACGCTTACTCTTCAAAAAGTCCTTTGCGATTGAAGCGTTCCAGAGTGCATAATCTTTATTATACCCCGTGCCATAACCGGTGTTTATATTATATTGATAGTCGGTTGTTATCAATAAACCAGAAGGTAGATTGAGTTTTAAGTCCCCCAAAAAGTTATAGCTGATGTATTCATTGGGATTCGTAGTTTGGATGCTTTGCCATGCTTTGTTATAATTAATGCGTCCTGCAGCCGTGAACATGACCACTTTTCCATTGATATTTCCGGAAAGATTGTATCCTGCTGTTAAGGTCCGGGTGGTATTTAATTGCGACCCCAATGTGTTATCGACAACGGTATAGGTATTTAACGCTGTGGAACTGTTTCTCTGGTAGCTGACGTCATTGCTCCACCTTAAGCTTCCGGAAGTGTTAATTGAAAATTTGTTTTTGGCAATGGGTAAGCCAACGCCTAAATTCAAACCGGCGTCATAGGCCCCGTTAATATTGACGGGAATGATAATCTGCTCACCGTTAGGCCCGTTGATATAACTGTTCGAAATGCTGTTTAATACTTCGCTATACTGGATGTTTACAAAATAATTTGCAAATGATTTGGTATCAACATCATTATAACTCAACGAAACGTCGTTGGTGAAACTGGTTTTCAAATCGGGATTTCCTTTTCTGATTGTCAATGAATTGGGGTCTGAAACAATGGGTTGCAATTGATCGATGGTAGGTTGGTTGGTTGTACCCCGATAATTCAAACGTAACCTGCTTCGGGTAGTGAATGAATAATTCAAACTTGCCGTTGGTGAAAAATTAATCGTTTTTTGAGTCCTGTTGAAGAGTGTATCGAGAACATGGGTCTCGCTTTTAATAGAACTGGCTTCAAACCCCATGCCCAGGGTATAGATGAGTTTGTCCCGATTATGTTGTAGGCTTATTCCAAATCGCTGGTCGATAAAAGTATTGTTAAACTGGTTGGAATAAGTGGTATCCGATTTATCATATAATTTGTTCGATTCATCGAAATCAAAGGCAGCTCTTTTGGAATTGTTCTTTGAATCGCTGTAATAATAATTCAGTTCAAGTACATTGTATTTCGAAATCGGTTCTGTGTAAGAAGCCCTGACATCAAATCCATTGCCCGAAGTCGTGTTATTGAACAGTACGTTGGTATTCAAAATGGAAGGAATCCCTGTAGAAGTAATATATTTTGTAATTTTTGAATTATTATAACTGTCGTTATTGTTTGAAGTCAGATTTCCATCCAGGTTAAGTGAAAAAGTCCGGCGTGGTTTATTGAACTTATGTCGATAAAGCAAAGAAGCGGAAGAATTCCAGTTCGAACCATTACTACTTGTGGTAGAGTTGGATTCATTGAGTTTGTAACCGCTCTGACCTACGGTAAGGCTATTGTCGGCCCTTTCCGAGTTGGACTGTACGTAACTGATATTCGGTCTGAAGAGAATGGAATTCATTGAATCTATTGTATAGTTAAATTCCATATTCATACGATGATTGTAAGAATTAGTAATATTAGTGCTCGTATCGTGTTTAAAAACGCTGCTATCAGGTTTTATAGTCTGGGTTAGTGTGAGTTGATCGAGGGTCTTATTGTTGGCGTTATAGAAATAGCTTCCTGTAATTTCAATTTTCTGTCCTATTTTGTCATGAAAGTTGATACCTGCTGCATCTGTAATACTGATACCTGATTGTGAAAGACCTCTGCCTGCTGCGGTCATGGAACTAAATCCGCCACCGCCACCACCCATAGCACCTGCGGCACCTCCGGGACCACGGCCACCACCACCGCCACCCATACGGTTGAATCTGGCTGTTGACAAAGTGCTTCCTGCTCTGTTATTCAGGACATTTGAGGCATCGAGCGTAAACCGGAGGTTGTTGGTGTTATTGGCCATACCGATTATGGAAAGCTGCCTGTCGCCCTGGAAATTATTAAACATAAGTCCTTCATCATATCTGTCATCACTTCCATAACCGCCCGTGGCTTTTCCAAAAGAACCATGTTTATATCCCTGACGGGTAATGATGTTGATGATTTTATCCACTTGTCCGTCATCTATACCCGAAAATTCAGCCTGATCTGACTTCTTATCAATGACCTGAACCTTCGCAATCATTTCTGCCGGCAGATTTTGAGAAGCCAAAAGCGGGTCATTTCCAAAGAACTGTTTGCCATCGACATAAACCTTCGAAACATTGGTCCCCTGGGCTGTTATATTACCCGTTCCATCTATCTCAACTCCCGGTAATTTCTTGAGCATGTCTTCCACAACGGCATTCTTTTCAACTTTAAACATATCGGCATTGTATTCAAGTGTGTCCTTTTTCACTAAAACCGGTAGGGTTGCCGTGATGACCACTTCATTCATGAGCGATTTTTTTTGGTCTAAAAGAAAGTTCCCAATATTTTGGGCGCCGGGAGCGCCAGGAATGGTGATTGTTTTCCGGACAGTATTATATCCGACAAATGAAAGCCTGAGTTTATATGTTCCAGGGATTACATTGTTAAAAATAAAGGCCCCCTTAGAATTGGTTATTGCTCCTTTGACCAGGGTAGTGTCTTTTACGGTCAATAGCGATGCTGAAGCAAATTCAAGGGGATTTTTAGTATCGGTTTCCAGTATATTACCATTTACTACTACTGTTCTCTGTTCCTGAGGATAAACCGGTTTAAAGAATACAACCGTTAATAGTCCAAGAACGAAAAGGAATCTCGATCTTATAAGTAGATGTGACATAAATATTTTCATAATCCTGTTATTTTAATACTACCCTGTAATTAAGATGTTTTTCTTTTAATACTTAGACGAATCCATTAAAACAAGGTTTATTGAAAGAATGTTAAAGTATTCCTAAATAATTTTTGGCATAAGATACAGGGTGTTTATTGAGAGTAAAATTTTATATTAAATTGTTTATGAATTGTTTGACTTTGTTTTGGCAAGGTTGGTTTATTTTTAGAATTCAGGTGTTAGTGTAAACGTTTAACATTACTGAATTTCTGTTATTAACCTCTTTTAACATTGTTAAAACATAAAAAATCCAAATTAAATGAAATGCAGATAATTGATAATAAATATTATGCAATAATGGTGGCGTTTTTGTATTAATCTAACTGCCTAATCTTGATTGGATTTGAATCATATTGTTCTTTCCCTAAGAACATATTTGTCTCTTTCAGCGTTATTTATATAAACGGAATTTTATACTTTTTATATTACTAGATAAAGCATTATTGCAAACGAGGAACGAATCTTTTCATTATAATTCAACGACATGCCTCAAAGTAATCACACAAAAACATATAGACCAAAATTGAATATTCTGGATATAACCTACAATTTGGTTAA
>JAUZOX010000292.1 GCA_030706265.1 Bacteroidota bacterium
ATGTGTGATGGCCAACCGGGTAAATCCTTTCTCCGTGTTCACTCCCTGGGGCGCAACCGCCACGACGGCTTCAGACCAGATTCCCTTATTGGGATTGGGTTCATTATCGCGGGTGTCGCAAACGATTCCGAGCAGCAGAAAATTGAGCCTGCCGCCATTCTTTTCTTCGGTACCGATCAATCCCCACTTTACATAATCATCATAAAGACCATCGACATGCGGCAATTTCTTTGAGCCCTTCAATCCCTTGTTTAATGCATCCACATCGACCGGATTTATTCCATAGTCAATGGTTTGGATTCCTCCCAACCACCTGAAATGGGGAATGCCTAACGAACCCTGTAAGTTAACCAGTACGCGGGTAATCTTTCTGTCGTACCGATAAAACATCCTGCTTACATAAGAGGAGGATTCATCATCTTCAAGCCTTTTATCATATACCGATTCGGTTCCGTTAAATCCATAAAAAGGGAAAGCTTGTTCGGTTAAATGAGAGACATCGGCAGTCAATCGAAGCCCTTTGATTACATGCTCCGAGTCAAAAAACATCTGGTAAGTCTGTCCCCCTTTGGAGGTTCTGGTGATCTCAAGATAAAGATTATGATAGTATTTAGGATAAATGTCCCCTTTACCGTAATCAAACAGATTGCCAATGACGCCATAAAGTACCCCGACATCTGTCGAAAAACCAACGATAGGCAATGCTCCAAAGTTGTAACCGGTCTTGGGATGCTCATTGACCGAGTCGGTTTGGGCGTACAGGATTGGATTCAATAACAACAGTATAACTGAAATGAGCAATCGCTTTTTCATTCGTAAATAATTTGTATTGAATCGGTCAGATGGAACTCGCATGCAAGCTTTTTATCGGTGTTTGTGTTTTCAAGCATGCTCGGTTCATCTGTAAATAATTTGATTAACCAGTTCGTATTGAATACAGCGAACGACATCATGTAGGGGTGGCCCTTGTGGCCACCCGCGTGTAAAGCGCATATAATCATCTGATTATAATCAATGTTTAGTTACCCCACCACTAAACTATAAAGGCGTTTCATGTAAAAGTTTAGGGATAGATAGTTTCATAATAGCGTAAAACCAATGGTCAATAGCCATTCTTGGAGTAGACCCTGTTATGATTTCCGTATTGGGTGATAACATACACTTATGTAGGCGGATGGCCACAAGGGCCAGCCCTACAGGACTTCGTTCGACTCCTGCATACAAGTACGTTGCCTTTCGGTTCATAAAAATCCTTTTCATTTGTAAATAAATTGATTAAACAGGTCTTATGGAACTCGCAAGCATGCTCTGTTCAAAGCGTTTTATTGACCTGACGAAAATAGGAAAAATCCAATTCAGATAACGATGCAATGCAAAAGATCTTACTCTTTTTGAACAAATAAGGGTGATGAGGAGTTTGTTTGTACCTTTGTAATCCAATCTTTCTCAATATGGCAAAAGAGATCGAACGCAAGTTCCGGGTAAGGAATGAATCGTTCAAGGCATTTTCAACCGGAGTCCTTTATCGGCAAGGTTATTTAAGCCGGGATATAGAACGCACGGTGAGGATACGGGTGAGCGGTGAGAATGCGTTTATCACAATCAAGGGAATGACCAACGGCTTTGAGAGATTGGAATTCGAGTACCCGATATTATTGGAAGATGCAAATCAAATGCTCGAAGCGATTTGTATCAAGCCACTGATTGAGAAGTTGCGATATAAGGTGATGTGTAATGGACACCTTTGGGAAGTGGATGAATTTATCGGCGACAACGAAGGCCTTATTGTTGCGGAAGTCGAGCTTGAATCCAACGATGAAGAAGTGGTGATCCCCGACTGGATAGGGGAGGAGGTGACCGGCGATCCCCGGTATTATAATTCGAACATGGTCACCAACCCTTTCAAGAACTGGAGTGACATTCAAACCGTGAGATAAAATTCTTAAAATCAATTTAAAGGGGTGGCGAAGCCACTTTTTTTGTTTTTGGGGCTCTGCTTCGCAGAACAGGAACAAAATAAAATCCTTGTTTTCGGGGCTTCGTTTTATGGTCCGGGTTTTATTGGTCTGGAATTTTGGAATGACATGTGCCTTGTTCGTCATTGCGGGCTTGATCCGCAATCTCCGGGTCCCGCGATCTTTACAATTTTCAGTGGTTGTCGCTAAGAACGTTATTGACGATGCTGATCATCAAAAAGAAAAAAGCAGTTCTGTCATGACATGGTCCCCCTTCTTTTGGGGATTGCTGGTCAATGCCGCGATGACGTGTGTAGGCGGGCATACCTTAGTTGGGTTCCCATTTGACTCAGGTTTAGGCATAAGCCATAACTTGCACTGGTATTCGGAAGGGTTTGAACCCATATCGAAAATGTTGGCATTTCAATATTATCCATCCTCTTCGATTTTTATTCCGGGTTACCGCTTCGGTCTAACCTGAACTATAAAAAACCTGAACACTTGCACCATCAGGGCATCCGAGAACCCTCCGTAGGGGAGCTGCAAAAGGCGGCCGGGCTCTTTAACATGACCGTGGGCCAAATCTTAAATACCGAAGGGGATATCCCAGGCGAGGCGACCATGGAAGACAAGTCCAGCATCGAACAGATGAACCTGATACAGCAACTCGACAAAGATGACCGAACCGTCATCTTCAAGATCATCGACACCATGCTCACCAAAAAAAAGTTCAAGGACTTCTTTCAGAAAAATGTGGCGGCATTATAAACATCAAAAGCCCGGAAACTCCGGGCTTTTGTAATCTACAGCATAGTTTTTTTCGTGTAATTTAATTTAAACTTTGTGTTTCACTTTATCACAGGTTTAATTATACGTGTTTCAAATCTTTCATTTCTCTTTTCTATTGGAAGAACACGTACCATCTCAATGTTCCGATTTTCTATACCGTATTTTTTTATCATTGAATTGTAATTGTTTACAGATTTAGTCCATTGCACATCACTTATTTTGTAATATGTGTAATTGTGCCATAATGTTTCTCCTTTTAATGAATAGAACCCTTCAAATTCAGAACATGCATTGCAAGAGTTGCCTTCAACGTAATAAATAATGTAATTTTTTTCATGCAGAATTCCCATTTGAATAATTTCATTTTCAAGAGCTTCTACTTTCTTGCCATTTTTTAGCTCACGTTTACAATTAACAACGGGATGGTTAAAACTATTAAGTATCCGGTTTTTATATTGAAATATTAACATCTGCTTAGTCACAGGATAAGTATATCCAGCCTCTTCAGGTGATAAACTATCATTAAGACAAGTAGTTTCAATACTTAAAGAATAATCCCCGCTTTGAATTTTGATTTTATAAGTAAAAGATTTTTTGTTATCAGAATTAATATCTGAAATTGACTTCTTTCCATTTGATATCATCCTTTCGTTATCTTTTACTAATATTTCGTGGTTTTCTAACAGGTTGCTTCTTTTTGTCTTTGGTTTAATTGCATCTGATTGATATCCACAAAAAAACAGAATAAATGAAATTGAAAGTATTGTACTGCAATATTTTATATCATTCATCATTTTATCTTTTAGGGTAATAATTTACCAACTGGTGTAGCAATCACAGAATTTCCATTTAATTCTCTGGAAATATTTGATTTGAAAAGTGCTCTAATTTGGCTGTCCTTGAAAAAAGGTAGTGATGTCCATTCCTTTTTCAGTTTTGTTACTGCACTACTAATATTACCTTCTTGAACATCACCTAATGCTTTACGATATTCTAACTTACCGATCGCTGCATGATCTTGAGTTATTGGTGCAAAGTCTTTTTCGTTCCAAAAAGTTCCTAAGAATTGATAGGCACCTGCTGCTGAGGAATTTTGACCCCATGCTCTGATAACTTCTTTAGGGTGATCTGCATAATCTTGCGGAGCTTCTTTGTAGGTTTTGTCAGTAAAAGTTCCACCACCGAACTGAGAATTGTAATCTAATGGTTCATTTCCTCCATTTTCCGTTTGACGAATTGTAGTAAGAAACCCTCTAACATTCAGTTCTTCCTTGGTTAATCCTTTTAATTCCTTTACATCATTGGATGCTATGATTATTGGTTTATCTTCTGTAGCTGGTTTGTAATTTGTTTTTGAATTATCAACCAAATAAACTTTGTGGTCATCTATTCCATCATTTCCAAGGTGTGTCCCATCTTGCAAATAATAATCTCCTGCATTCATACCGTCAGGATCAACAAATTTTATGGGATTATTTAATCCATAATTGTATGGACTCCATCTGCGGCTCTTTTCACATAGCGGATCCACACTCTGCCACCTCCCGATCACCGGATCATAGAACCTGGCCCCGTAGTCCAGCCACCCCAGCGACAGCTCCTTTTGCAGCTCCTTGCCGTTGTATTTGTAGTTGTTGACCGGATCCGACAGCCCCGGAACGGAAAGCGCGTTGTTGACCATGCCGAAGGGATAGTAGTCGTTTTGCTCCACTACCGGACCAC
>JAUZOX010000293.1 GCA_030706265.1 Bacteroidota bacterium
AGCGGTTAAGGAAAGAATGATCGAGTTGAACAAGACCATCAACTGGAAACCTGCTGCAACAGGTTCGGGGCGTTTTGGCAACTGGCTGGAAAACCTGGTCGACTGGAACCTGTCACGTTCACGTTATTGGGGAACGCCATTACCGATCTGGGCGAATGAAGATCAGAGCGAAAGAATCATCATTGGCTCCATAGCCCAGTTAAAGGAAGAGATTGAAAAATCGGTCAAGGCCGGGTTTATGCCTGCTGATCATATGTTGAAGGATTTTGTCCCCGGTGATTATACCAAGGACAATTATGAGAAGTTTGACCTGCACCGTCCTTATGTCGATGAGATTATTCTGGTTTCACCCACCGGTCAGAAGATGACCCGCGAACCCGATCTTATCGACGTATGGTTCGATTCAGGCTCCATGCCTTATGCCCAGTTTCATTTTCCTTTTGAAAACGGCGATACGCTAAAGGATTATTTCCCGGCCGATTTCATTGCAGAAGGTGTTGATCAGACCCGGGGTTGGTTCTTCACACTGCACGCCATTGCTACGATGGCATTTGACTCTGTTGCATTTAAAACCGTGGTTTCAAATGGACTCGTGCTGGATAAGAATGGCAACAAGATGAGCAAGCGTCTTGGAAATGCGGTAGATCCTTTTTCAACCATCGATAAATATGGACCTGATGCAACCCGCTGGTATCTGATCACCAATTCCCAGCCATGGGATAACCTGAAATTCGATATCGAGGGTGTTGCAGAAGTAATGCGTAAGTTTTTCGGAACCCTTTATAACACATACAGTTTCTTTGCATTGTATGCCAATATCGATGGATTCAGGTATGCAGAAGCCGAGGTTCCGGTCAATGAGCGTCCGGAGATAGATCAATGGATACTCTCGGAGCTTAATACATTGATAAAGAATGTCACCGATGCGTTCAACGATTACGAACCGACAAAGGCCGGAAGAGCCATCGCCTATTTTGTAGATGCCCATCTTTCAAACTGGTATGTTCGTCTATGCCGCCGCCGTTTCTGGAAGGGTGAATACTCAACCGATAAGATCTCGGCCTATCAGACATTATACCGTTGCCTGGAGGTCGTTGCCAAACTTTCAGCCCCGATTGCACCTTTCTTCATGGACCGGATATTTAATGACCTGAACAGCATAACCGAAAGGGAAAACGTGGTTTCGGTTCACCTGAGCGATTTTCCAGTTGCAGACGAGTCGGCCATAAACAAGGGACTGGAAGAACGCATGGAATTGGCACAGACCATTTCTTCGATGGTACTCTCGCTGCGGAAGAAGGTCAATATCCGTGTTCGTCAGCCGCTTGCAAAAATCATGATACCGGTACTCGACCAGCACTTCCGCGATCAGATCGAAGCCGTCCGTAATCTGATACTTTCAGAAGTAAACGTGAAAGAAATAGAATATTTGACGGATCGTTCAGGGGTATTGGTCAAGAAAATAAAACCCAATTTCAAGACACTGGGCCCCCGGTATGGTAAGCTGATGAAGCAGATCGTAGCCGCGGTCGCAGAATTTGACCAGAAAGATATTGCAGACCTTGAACAAGCGGGTAGCAGGGTACTCGACATTCAGGGCGAAAAGGTTGAATTGCTTCTCACGGATGTAGAAATCATGGCCGAAGACATTCCGGGTTGGGTGTTGGCAAATGAAGGGGCGATCACGGTTGCCCTCGACATCACGATAACGTCCAAACTGAAAGAGGAAGGCATCGCCCGCGAGCTCATCAACCGCATACAGAACCTGCGAAAGGAAAAGAATTTTGAAGTGACGGATAAGATTGTTTTACAGGTTGAAATAAACGATGAAATCCAATTATCTATTCAAAACAATTTTTCATACATTTGTTCCGAGACACTGGCAGATTCTTTGGAACTGGTAAACAAGATTGACGGGGTTGAAAAAATTTCTGTCGAGTTAACAGAAGATTTATCAACCAATATTGCCATTACAAAAGTATAACTTACCAGGATTATTTTGAAAAGATTAAAAAAAACTGTTCATGGATAATACGGAAACAAGGCAAGATGAATCTCTGAAAAACAGATATTCTGACGAGGAACTGGAAGAATTCAAAGTATTGATTCTCGATAAATTGCGCAAAGCAAAACGTGATCTTAAAATGCTCACCGAAGCTTATACTGTTAGCAATGAGCATGACACTACCGATACCTCTCCGACATTCAAGATTTTGGAAGAGGGCTATCAGGTGATGTCAAAAGAGGAAAACAGCAGGTTAGCGGCAAGACAGGATAAGTTTATCAAGGCACTCGAAAATGCACTCATTCGAATTGAAAACAAGTCATATGGGATTTGCCGGGTTACCGGTAAGCTGATTTCTAAAGAAAGATTACGTGCCGTTCCACATGCTACATTGAGTATAGAAGCTAAACTTATGCAAAATCAGAACGAGCGGCGTTCAAATGTTCCAAACAGATCATCGTTTCTTGATGAATAGGCTGTTTTAAACAACTTCAATGAAATTTACATCAACAAACGGGTTGGCGTAAATAAAGAATGTATCAAAATGGTTAAAATAAAGGGATTAAGATTACCGCTTTTAATAGTTTTTCTTGTTCTGCTCATCGATCAGACAATTAAAATTTATATTAAAACGCATTTTCTTTTAGGAGAAGAGCATGTAGTTACCAAATGGTTTATCATCCATTTCATTGAAAACCCGGGAATGGCCTTTGGAATGCAATTCTCGGGCGATTGGGGAAAATTAATGTTGAGTCTTTTCAGGATTGTTGCCGTGGGCTTTATCTCATGGTACATGGTGAAACTGGTAAAACAAAATGCCCCGAAAGGATTGATCGTTTGCATTGCACTCATCGTCGCCGGCGCCGCCGGAAATATCATCGACAGTGCATTTTACGGGTTGATATTCAATGAGAGCAGTTATTTTCAAGTGGCTACCTTGTTTCCTCCCGGAGGAGGCTATACGGGGTTCCTCCATGGGCAAGTAGTGGATATGCTTTATTTCCCGATTTTTAATGGCACATTTCCACAATGGCTGCCGGTATGGGGGGGCGAAAGGTTTTTATTTTTCAGCCCTGTCTTTAACATTGCCGATTCTTCTATTACAACCGGCGTACTTGCAATACTCGTTTTCCAACGTTCGTTCTTTGGAACCAAAAAGTTGCATAAAGAAGAGGAAAATGAGGCTCCCGAAGAGGATATTGCACCCGCAGAGAACAATAAAGAATTTGAAGAACCTGAAAATCAACAATAAAACAACCATATTTTTCTAAATAATTTTTATTGGCGTAAATTGTTTCCTGATTCAATTGTTTCTAATTTTGCGCCATTCAAAAGACTATAATAATTATGTCAGAACAAGTTGTCGGGGTTATCTCACAAATCATTGGTCCTGTTGTAGATATCACCTTTGATCAGGACGCGAAACTCCCAAACATTTACGATGCACTGGAAGTTAAAAACGAGGATGGTAAGGTTATCCTTCTTGAAGCCCAGCAGGACATCGGTGAAAATACAATCAGAACCATTGCAATGGATTCAACCGATGGCGTACGCCGCGGTATGAAGGCTGTTGCAACCGGTGGTACAATCTCAATGCCGGTAGGTGCAAATATTACCGGGCGGTTATTTAACGTAACCGGGAAGATCATCGATGGTTTAACACCTTTGCCAGCTGGTAAAACAAATAGCATTCACCGTGAGCCTCCTACATTTGAAGAACTTTCCACAACAAAAGAGGTTTTTTATACCGGTATAAAAGTTATTGACCTTATTGAACCTTATTCAAAGGGAGGTAAGATCGGACTATTCGGTGGGGCCGGTGTCGGCAAGACCGTTATTATCATGGAACTCATCAATAATATCGCGAAGAGTTACGAAGGACAAAGCGTTTTTGCCGGTGTTGGTGAACGTACCCGTGAAGGGAATGACTTGCTTCGTGAAATGATCGAATCCGGTGTAATCCGTTATGGCAAGGCCTTTGAAGAAGACATGAAAAAAGGCGGCTGGAATTTGGACCTGGTTGACTATGAAGAATTGGCCAAGAGTCAATGTACCTTAGTGTTCGGACAGATGAACGAACCTCCCGGAGCACGTGCACGTGTTGCTTTGTCCGCTTTAACGCTTGCAGAGTATTTCCGTGATGGTGATGAAAAATCAGGCGGCCGTGATATCTTGTTCTTTGTGGATAATATCTTCCGTTTCACCCAGGCAGGTTCAGAGGTTTCCGCTTTGTTAGGCCGTATGCCTTCAGCTGTAGGTTATCAACCAACCCTGGCAACGGAAATGGGTCTTATGCAGGAACGGATCACCTCCACAAAACGTGGTTCCATTACTTCCGTACAGGCAGTTTATGTTCCGGCTGATGACCTTACCGACCCTGCTCCCGCAACGACATTTGCGCACCTCGATGCAACAACCGTATTGAGTCGTAAGATTGCTTCTCTCGGTATTTATCCGGC
>JAUZOX010000294.1 GCA_030706265.1 Bacteroidota bacterium
GAATTCACCCATGTCAGCATACAGGATGAATCACCGGTTCAGAGTCCTACCTCCGCGGCAATGCTTCGCAATGTTTACCATAAACCGGTGATCTGTGACGAGGTAGGTTATGAGGGAAACCTGAAAAACCGTTGGGGATGCTACAGCCCCGAAAGGATGCTCTATTTGGTGCTGAACGGCGTGATGGGCGGTGTATACGTCACACACGGAGAATGTTTCACTTACAGCGATGCCGACACTATTTTCCTGGCAAAGGGAGGCAACTTTAAAGGGACAAGCTGGAAACGGATTGCTTTTTTGAGAAGCATTGTGGAGGCATGCCCCAATCCCTTGCAGCTGGCAGATGGAGGCCGCGACAACTATACGGCCACTGCCGGTAAAGGATATTATCTGGTCTCCTTTGGCAAGGAAATCAATGACGCCTGGCAATTTGACCTGCCCACTAAAAATGCAAACTATAAGAAATTGAACCCCGGAACACGCTTTAAGGTAGAGATTATCGATATGTGGGACATGACGATCACACAATGCCCCTTGACCTTTGAAGTCGTAAAGGAAAATGACTACCGGATGTGTGACAAAGAGTTTAAAAAGGTCAACCTTCCCCTGAAGCCCTATCTCGTCTTGAGAATTACAGAAGTAAAATAACACTACAATACCGTAGCTCAATACCCCTGATGCAGAGGATCAAATTAAGACTGATTGAAACTGGAATTCAAATTTTTAAAAGGAAAGAGAAAAAGGAACCTTACGGTTTATTCCGTATGCTTGCTACATTTATGCCAAAAAAGATTGTCCCCCAGCGCCCGCCGGTTCATAAAAATGGTTACATATTAAGAACGCCCCTCGGTTAAAAAGCACCCTATGCGGTTTACATTTGAACCCGAAGGGGAACAGAAAGCAAATTAAAATTAATCATCCGGCATGCACGACGGGTTAGCATTTTTTTTTCAGCCGCACATACTGTTCGGTATAATACCCTTTTACAAGCTTCCAATTTTCATCAACCGGCCATCGCTGGATTAACGTATCGTGACGGATTTCCAGTAACATCTTCATATTCTGCCCAATTAAAGGCTTCATGAAATGGTAGGTAATATTTTCTTCATACCTTTTCCCATTCAGCTTGTAAGTTCCACCCCCAAAACTTTCCTGCTTTGTTGTATCCATTTCAAAATGGCCCACAAACAAGAAAATTTCTTTCGACCACATCTTGATTTGACTTCCCGGTACTTTCCCCTCTAACACTGCATTTGGATCAAAGTAATTTGGTGTAAATACCATTTTCCAGGCTCCTTCAATCGATGCCATTTTTTTCTGTGCATAACTTCCAATTGCTAAAAAAGCAATCAAAACTAAAAAAATGATTTTTTTCATATCTGATTGTTTTTTAATTTGTTAATATATATTTTCAGATCAAAAATATAATGCACAACAATATCAGCCAAAATGAAAAAATCCAAAACAGATGAAACGAGCATGTTTGAAAACGCAAATACCCCCTGAAAATCCCTCAGGCGAGTTCAATAGGCCAATTAACAGAAATTATTTACGTATGATAGAATCACCTTAGCATTGAGCAGAAGAAAAGAACTTCTTTAACGTTTTGAAAGCTTTTTTGTTCAAAAAGGAATATATAAAACCCATTATGATTTCAGAACATATTAACTTTATGTTAGTTAATGATCAGGTGTAGGCAAACATGTTAAAGAATTGAATCATCGTCATTGCGGGCCTGACATACCTTCTTTTTACTTCAAGTTTGAACAAAGCGGTAACATAGACTAAATGAAATAGATAATGCTACTTCAGAAATGCACGTTCCGTGAATTAGCCATTTGAAAATAGGGGCGGCTTGGCTTGTTCACGTTTTATTCCAGCTCAATTTTTATCTCGTTGGTTCCTTTGATTTTGGAATCAAGGGAATGGTTTTTCTGACTTTTCCCATTCAGAGAAAAAGACTTGATCTTGGTTCCATGGCCTTGAACAATGATTTTTAATATCATCTGACGATAGTGAATATCGCTGAGTTCAAGATAGTGAGTGCTTTCAGGCATATACGGTGCAAATACAATCCGGTCATTTTCAAATCGCATGCCGGCTAACCCAAAGAGTATCATATTAATATAGGCAGTGGCCGACCAGGTTTGAAGTTTACATGAATTCCAGTGTATTCCGTTCTGCCAACCGCCATCGGGAGCACCGGTATTGGGATTGTAAATCTCCCTGAAATTGTAATTCCCCTTATCCTGATCCAATGCCAATTGCGTTAAGCCATTCAATTCTTTCAGGAATACATCCCGGTTTCCCGAAATTATCGAAGCCCTGGCAAAAAAGCCATTCACCATTGGCCAGATTAAATTGTTATGTCGTCCGGGTTTGCTTTGGGAGTAGCGGGGGAAATCAGGATAGATGGAAGTAATTCCGTATTTTGAAGTTGCTGCATTTTGAATCAGCTTATATGCCTGATCCTGGTTTATAATATGGAATATCACTGCAAAAGAAAGTCCTAATCCTTCCTGCGATTTATCAACATTTCCAGTATTATCGATTAAATAGTTCAGCTTATTTTCTTTTTCAGAATAAAAATATTTCAGAATATTGCCCTTTAGAGCCTCAGCCTTCTGTTGATACGCTTGGATGGCAGCCTGATCGGCTTTTAATATTTGCCCCATTTCAATTAAAGAAAGGTAAGCTCCATAATATATACAATTGGTACTCAGACATTTTATGCTTTTGGAGTTCTTATGATCTAAAACAAAGGATGAGTTGTTTGACTTGTCATAAATCGGTTCAGGGTATCCTGCGATGCCATCATTAAAGACAGAAGGACCTGTAAATAATCCATATTGACGATCAAAAGCATATTCTTCCAATTGCTTAAGGGTATTAACCGAACATTGATAGGCTTGTCTGAGAAATTCCCTATCCCCGGTAACCTTATAATGGTTCAAGGCAGCCACGGTCCAGATAATATGATCCCAATATTGGTGTCCTATCGAATCTTTTCTGATTGTAACACTCCACAACGATTGCTTAGCCACTTCCGGTCTTAAAAGACTTACGCCGTTCCAGGTATTGATTGCAATATCCCTGGTCCATTCTCCACCGTAGTCACCCCCGGCAGCCAATATTCCTCTTCGGATATTGATATCCACCGTGTTTATGGCAAGTTTAAAAGCATCGGCATAATTCGAATTGTCACAAATGATTTTTTGAGCAAACAAGCTACATGAAAATAATAGTAAAAAAGTAAGTATTAGGTTTCTCATAATTAAATAATTGTAATTTTTTGAATTGCTTTTCTTTTTTGAATTGAGCATATTTAAAAACGCAAACACGAAGGGAAAATAAAATTCGTAATACAAATACAAGTTGGGATATTATGAGCTAAAAATACAAATAAATGATATCCAAAGGAGGGCCTTGTGACCATGCATTTGTTGTTTAGGACGTGTAGCTTGACAACGGAATTTTATGAAGAACTCCGATGATAGCTTCGTGGTGGAGACCCTGAATATTGATTCTTAACATCTGATTATAATCGCTTTACACGCGGGTGCCCCATAAGGGCATCCCTACAGAATTTCGTTCGATTCATACAGTAATTACAAAGGTTGCACATATTTGACCGTCCCGTTGAAAGCCAGGAAAACCAATACCCTTAAACTTGCCGGTGGTTTTGGGGATGCCAGCATTGATTTTATTACTGTTAGTCCGCTTTAACCCGGCAAAAGGGTTAATTCCTTGTGAGGCAGGATTTTAATGCGCTATGCTACAGTTTATAAACCACAATAGGGATAAATCTTGTTTTCGATATCATACCGACAATTGAATAAACAGAATTGGTTTATTTTTTAAGAGACATTGAGTAAACAAGCTGGTTGAACATAAGAAATGGAGACTGATCTCATTTATTCTCAATAAACTTGGTATATCCACTGTTGATTTTTTATAAATTTGGGCCGATGAATATTCCTGCTTAACCTTTTATCTCATGCGGAAAACATACTTTTTGATCAGTCTTTGCCTTTTAGCATTGTTTCTACCGGCTTATCTCTCCATCTGCAATGCAGCAGTTGTCGTAGGTCATACTTTTTCCAACCACATGGTGTTGCAACGCGACATGCCTGTTCCTGTCTGGGGTACTGCAAGTCCCGGAGAAAAAGTCACCGTTACCTTTAATGGGCAAACAAAGAGCGTGGTCACTCCCGGAAGCGGAAAATGGATGATGAAGTTAAACCCGATGAAAGCTGCCGGACCATTGACGATGACGATCCAGGGATCAAATACCTTAACGTTTTCCGATGCATATGTCGGCGAGGTATGGCAATGTGCCGGACAGTCGAATATGGATACCCGCATGAATTTTTATCCAAGCTATAAAGATACCATTACCAACACCAATATCCCGCTTTTACGATTTATGGTGACCCGTAAAGGGCCTGAGGAC
>JAUZOX010000295.1 GCA_030706265.1 Bacteroidota bacterium
CCATAGGTTCGTGACGTTGAATTTTCTTCCTGAATATACGACTGAAAAACCAAGGGTAACCTGTCTTCGTCAATGCCGATCCCCGAATCTCTGACCGAGAATTTTATCGCAACATTATTGCCCAATACGCCAACAAGTTCAACAAAAACCCCGACATACCCTTCGTTGGTAAACTTTATGGCATTTCCAAGCAGGTTGATTAATATTTGCCTTATGCGCAACGGATCGCCGATAAAGCAATCCGGTAATGCGGGATCTATGCGACAGACCATCTCAACTTTCTTTTCAAAAGCTTTCACCGCAAGCAGTCTGACACATTTTTCAACCATTTGACGCAGACTGAATGTAACGGTCTCCAATTCAAGTTTATCCGCTTCAATCTTTGATATATCCAAAATTTCATTGATGATTTCCAGTAACGACTCGGAAGAAGTCTTGAGATCACTCAGGCGATCTCTTTGAGTGTCTGAAAGCTCATCCATCAGAATTAATTCAGCCATTCCAATTATCCCGTTTAAAGGGGTCCTGATTTCATGACTCATATTGGCAAGAAACGAACTCTTGGCTTTTGTAGCTTCTTCCGCAATCAGCTTGGCCTTATTTAATTCTACAACGGTTTTTTCCAGTTTTACAGTGGTATCAATGAGTTCCTGCTTATGTTTAAAAAGCTCGATGTAAGCCTTGATTTTACTTTTTAATATTTCAAGATCAAGCGGTTTATACAAATAATCTACGGCTCCCTTTTCATACCCTTTGAATATATGCTTACGCTCGGTGCTGATAGCAGTTACAAAAATGATAGGTACATTTTTGGTTCGTTCCGTGCTGCGCATTATTTCGGCAGTTTCAAAGCCATCCATAACCGGCATTTGTACATCAAGCAATACCAGTGCAAACTCGTTTTCAAACATTAAACTCAATGCTTCATTTCCGGAATTTGCTTTGAATATGTTTAATTCCGGGCTATCCAGAATACCCCCAAGTGTAATCAGGTTTTCGGGTCGGTCATCAACCAGCAGAATATTAAATTTTTTTTGTTCGTCTGACATATCGCGTCTTGATAAAGTAGATTAGTTCCCTTTTGCACAAAGTATGGCTTATAATGCTAACTTCAGCCTGCAATATACAAAAATAAACAGAAATGACCCTGTCCTGAAATTCAAAAATATCTTATAAGGTGAATTTCAGCAATATTATGAAAATTGAATCATCTTGCCGGTTTTTCTTTTTTTAAAAATCATAAGACCTTTACTGCGATAATTTATTCTTAACTTTGCAAGCTATAACTTCGTCATTATTAATCATATGATTGACAAAAATAAAAATCAATTTAGTACAAGGAAACGGCTCCTGAGTTTTGTGTATGCATATCATGGCATTTTATACCTGGTTCGTACACAACACAATGCCTGGATTCATCTGGGATTAACTGCGATAGCAATAATCCTTGGATTTTTATTATCGATCAGTCAGGTGGAATGGATAGCAATCGTTTTGTGCATCGGAATTGTTTTTGCTGCCGAAGCATTCAATACTTCTATTGAAATGATATGTGATGCGAGGTTCCCTGATTATGATAAACGGGCCGAAATCATAAAAGATACAGCCGCGGGTGCTGTTTTATTTGTCGCGATGGCCGCTGCTATAACGGGATGTATTATTTTCCTGCCCAAACTGTTCCCGCTGCTTACCTGATTGCATTCATATCTTTTCATGAAACAAGCTTACTCAATCGCGTATGAACGCATCCAATTTTTATTCAAATTCTTTAGCAAACATGATATTAGTTGCAGACAGTGGTTCAACCAAGACGGAATGGTGGTGGTACAATGAGAAAAATGAAATATCCAAAGTTGTGACTATTGGTTTCAATCCTTATTTCATCGACTCGGAAGGGATTTATACGGTTTTAAAAAACAAACTAATTCCTGAAATTGACTTTAAGAATGTAAAGAAAATCTTCTTTTATGGTTCAGGGTGTTCAAGCAAGGAAAATTGTGATATCATTTACAATGCATGTAGAAAAGCATTTTCAAATGCAGAAAAAATCGAAGTACGCTCTGACACATTAGGAGCAGCCCGTGCTCTCTTTGGCCTTCATAAAGGGATAGCCGGAATTCTTGGCACGGGTTCAAACTCGGTTTATTATGACGGCGATGACGCGGTTGAATATATTCCTTCACTGGGTTATATCATTGCCGATGAAGGCAGTGGCGCACGTTTTGGAACCAAATTAATCCGGGAATATTTCAAAGGTGAAATGCCGCCTGAGATTAAAATCGCCTTCGAAATGCGTTTTCATCCTAAACTCGAAGAAATTCTCGATGCCGTATATCGCCAATCTCATCCCAACCGATTCCTTGCTTCATTCTGCGATTTTCTCAGTTTGCATAAAGATCATCCTTATATCCACAATCTGATAAAAGCAGAATTTCACGATTATCTCAAATATCAGGTATGCAAATGCCCCGATTATCAGCACCTGACGCTTAGCCTTGTCGGTTCAGTTGCCTATTTTCTTGGCGATATTCTTCGCGAAGAAGCAAACCAAATGGGCATTTTAGTTGGAACAATCCTCCGTTCGCCTATTGAGGGATTGATTAGATTTCATAAGTAAATAATTTTAATAAATAGGTCTTATGGAACTCGCACATAAAATATTCATCGGTGTTTGTGATCTTCATTCATGCTCGTTTCATCAGGATTATAACTAAATTTGCAAAATCATTTTGGAAGATAAATGTAGAGGTTCATTCGATCTTTTTAAGCAATTTATTTTTTCTTCATTCAACTAAATGACCTTTAAACCGTTTTATCAATAGGATTATACTAATATCATGAATAGAACATTTTTACTAACGGCAATTGTCATTACATTAGTAATCAGCGGTTGCAGCAGCGCTCAAAAAGATCCCAAAAAGATTTTTGATAAGATGCACTGGATAGAAGGAAAATGGGTAAGCACTGATGTAACCAACTATTCGGAAATATGGAAACGTGTTAACGACACGTGCTATCAGGGACTTTCTGTCAGCCCTTCGGAGTCGGACAGCCTTGTTGAAGAACGCCCCAGAATTGTGCTGAGAAACAATTCCATTCTTTTTATCAGTGAAATAGAAGAACAAACCATTGAAGGGTTAACACAGGATTTTCCGATGACATCAACCTCCTCCGACACCTTGGTATTTGCGACTAAAGGGCAAAATTACCCTAACACGATCACTTATAAAAAGATGAGCGATAGCCTGATCAAGGTTGTGGTTGAACGCAAAAATGCAGAAGGGCCTATTAAATTCGTATACACCTTAAAAAAGCAAATTAAATAATTGCCTTTGAATGATATTCATGTATTTCAGGAGCAACATGAGTGTATACTAATTTCAGTTAAGGACAAGAGTGGTAAAATTCAGGTTTAAAGGATACTTTATGGATACTTTATGGATACTTTATGGATACTTTATGGATACCCATAGAGTATCTATAAAGTATCTTTGAATTATGCATCAATTTTTTTTCAATTACCAAGATTACCTGCTGTGTCTGGGAAGTTTTGGAGTATGTTTCCAAAGGGGTGGAATTGCTTAGGATTCTTTTTAAAATAGCTCCCATCGCTCCATCACTTCACAAAAATAACACAATTTTATAGAAACTTTATATCGGTTGAAGGAAAATTGATTCAAGTTGATTGAGCAACACCTTTTTTAGCTCAGGCGGCTCATTTTCTATAAAAGCAGCCCCATAAAGCGTTTTCAAAGATTGAAAGGCGGGGGCGAATTGTTCAGTCGTCTTTTCACCAATCTTTGTCCAGATGCTGTTTTTCGTTTCAAAACTCAAGAAGAGAATTGACAATTCATTTACACGAAAAATGCTAATGTTAAAATCTTCAACGACTGTAAACACAAAGAGACGCTAATAATTGCGTCTCTTTGTGTTTACAGATTTAATTTTAATTTCATTAATAAGCGATACCCATCTATCTGGTCAAAGGGACCAGTTTCACAGGTCCGATTAATCCGGATGGCATCGTCTTCCAGTCGGCAGCACTAAAAGGCCGATAGAATACATTTACGAAATTGATTTCATAAAAGATCTGCCATTCCACTTTTCTGCGATCATAATCGGCTATCCGGTTGGCCGGTAGGTTAGTAACAGCCAGTTCAAGGTGATTGGTTCCTTTTTTGAGATAATGTCCTACCGGTATTTGGAACGGGAGACTCCAAACCGATCCGACTTTTTGTCCGTTTAAGGTTACCTGGGCGCTTTCACATAGTTTTCCAAGATCGAGCAACCACTCATCGGCCTTACCTGCGGGCATGTTGAAATCGAGCGAATAGTTGCCGGTTCCGGCAAATACCTTCAATTTATCGGATAAGGATGTCCATGATTCCAATTTATCGAGTGTATATTTTTCATTGATTGCCTGTTCGGCATCATTCACAGCAAGGTTC
>JAUZOX010000296.1 GCA_030706265.1 Bacteroidota bacterium
GAGTGTGAACTTTGATTGCAACCTGGTTCGACATGGTCCCTGAAGGACAAAAGATTGCTGCCTCCATTCCAAAGAGCGCTGCCGCTTTCGCTTCCAACGCATTAACGGTAGGATCATCTTTAAGTACATCATCTCCAACCGGTGCTGAAAACATGGCCTGCAACATTTTAGGTGTTGGACGGGTCACTGTGTCACTGCGTAAATCAATCATTGTATAGCGTGTTTTAAAGTATGTAAAGGTAGTTGGTTTATTCGTTCAAAGCATGTTCGAGCCGTTGCAATCCATCGAGAAGCATCGATCTCGGGCATCCGACGTTGACGCGCATGAAGCCATAGCCCTCTTTCCCAAAAGCGGCTCCGTCATTGAAACCAAGACGTCCTTTGTTGATGAGTAATTTGACCAGATCGGATTGCGAAAGTCCCAGTTCACGGAAATCGAGCCATAAGAGATAGGTGGCTTCAGGTTCGATGAGCCGGATGGCCGGTAATTTTTCTTTCAGGAAAGAACGAACCAGGTTGACATTTTTTTCCAAATAGTCAATCAATTGTTTATGCCATTCCCGACCATAGGTATATGCAGCTTCCGTGGCTATAGATCCAAAAAGATTTCCCGAATCAACATGGACACTCAGAATCGTATTTTCGAGCCTGGATCTTAACTCGGGATTTGAAATGATCACATTCGAGGTGGAGAGTCCGGCAGTATTGAAGGTCTTGCTTGCAGCCACACAGGTCACGGTGATATCTGCAATTTCGGGACTGAGGCTGGCGGTCGGTATGTGTTTATATGCGCTGAAGACAAGGTCGCAATGGATTTCATCCGAGATGAGAACAACCTTGTGTTTCAGACACAGTCTCCCGATTTCAAGTAGTTCGTCTTTCGTCCAGACCCTTCCCACCGGATTATGGGGATTGGAAATGATCATCATCCTGGTACCATCAAGCTTTTGATCGAGATCTTCAAAGTCGATTTCGTAGCGGTTATCCTTTAGAATTAATGGATTAAAAACAAGTTTCCGGTTGTTTTTCAAGACGGCATCGTAAAAAGGAGGATATACCGGAGTTTGAATCAGTATCTTGTCTCCCGGGTTTGTAAAAGCCAACGCGGCCATAAACAAAACGGGAACTACACCCGGGCTGAACAAAATCCAGTCGCGTTCAATTGACCAGCCATGTTGCACCTGTATCCAATTGATGATTGAAGAATAATAACCTTCAGTGCGAAAGGAATATCCATAAACAGGATGTTGAGCACGTTTGATGATCGCATCCGTGATGAATCCAGGGGTCTTAAAATCCATATCGGCTACCCACATCGGGAGCACGTCTGCATTACCGAAAACTTTATCGCGGAGATCCCATTTTACACAAGCAGTCCCTTCACGATCAACTATTTCGTCAAAAGAATAATTCATTTCTATTTGTTGAGAAGTTTAAATGCTATAACTGTTAATCTAACTGCAAAGATCAATAAAAAATGCGATCTTTGATGTGAAAATTAAGGCACAATGGACAAGAAACCATATTCCCTGTTATCACGGCTTTTCTATTTCAGCGATTCCGATTTTACGATGCTGATGCGTAAGAGGATTTATAATGTCTTGCTCATTGCAAGTGATTACGATTCGTTTATGCTTCAGATGGATGGTCGGATTGATGAACTCATCTTTTATGAATATGTTTCCCTCAACCTTCGTTATCCACCCCAATTTATTCATGTTTCGACTGAAGAAGATGCATTCCGGTATTTGAACGAAGGAGAGATCGACCTGATCATTACTATGTTCAATCCGGGAGAATACAATGTCTTTGAACAGGCAAAGCGAATTAAGGCCAAATTTTTTACGATACCCATCGTGGTGCTCACACCGCTTTCCCGTGAAGTGAGCCAGCATGTATATCAGGGTGACCTTAGTGCCATCGATTATGTGTTCAGCTGGTTGGGAAACAGCGACATCCTGTTGGCAATCATTAAATTGATAGAGGATAGGATGAATGTTGAAAACGATGTTAAAGAAGTCGGAGTACAGGTCATTTTACTGGTCGAAGACTCCATCCGGTTTTATTCCAGCTATCTGCCCAATATTTATAAGATCATCTTAAAGCAATCTAAGGCTTTTCAGGGTGAAGGCCTCAATGAGCATCAGCAAATGATGCGGATGAGAGGCCGACCCAAAATATTGCTTGCAACCAATTATGAAGAGGCAATATCGCTTTATGATGAATACAAGAATAACTTGTTGGGCATCATTTCGGATATCAGCTATAAACGCGGAGGCATTCAGGATAAATTTGCAGGGATACGGCTTGTTGAGCATGTTAAATCGGACGACGAATTTATGCCTATCCTGATCCAATCTTCAGCCAAGGATCAGGAAGAGATGGTGAGTGATCTGAAAGTCGGATTCATCTATAAGCATTCAAAGAGCCTGCTGATTGAATTGCGCAATTTTATCATCGAATATTTTGCTTTCGGAGACTTTGTATTCATCGATCCTGAAACCAAACATGAGATCATGCGGGCGGCAGACTTAAAGACGTTGCAGGACCGGATTATGGAAGTTCCCAGCGCCTCCTTACAGTATCATGTTTACCGGAATCATCTTTCAAAATGGTTGCGGGCAAGGGCTCTATTTCCGTTGGCCGAATTATTAAAGGATTTACGTCCCACCGACTTCAATGACCTGGAGGAAATAAGACACTTTGTAGTCGATGCGATTGCCATCTTTAGAATGAATAAATCGAGAGGGATCATCGCACAGTTCAATAAGGAGACTTTTGATGAATATCTTGGCTTTTCACGCATTGGTAATGGTTCGGTAGGAGGGAAAGCCCGCGGGCTCGCATTTATTGATTCTTTGGTCAAACGGAACAAACTCCTTGACCGCTGGCCAAATGTGTTGGTGACAATTCCACGAACGGTCGTTATTTCTACCGATATTTTCGATCAGTTCATGGAAGAAAATGATCTTTACAAAATTGCATTATCCGATGTAAGCGATCAGGAAATCTTTCATCACTTTATCTCCGCGCGACTGCCGGTAAGTCTGATGCAAGATCTGCATGCGTTTATCCGTGTTGCCAGGACACCTATTGCAGTTCGTTCGTCAAGCCTTCTTGAAGATTCGCATTATCAACCTTTTGCCGGTATCTATTCCACTTTCATGGTCCCTTATGTGGAAAATGAACGAACCATGATTGAAATGCTGGGCAATACCATCAAGAGTGTATATGCCTCAGTTTATTCCAGGGCCAGTAAGGGTTATATGGCTGCAACCATGAATATGATCGATGAAGAGAAGATGGCTGTCGTGTTGCAGGAAATATGCGGTACCCAGTACGGCGATCGCTTTTATCCTACTTTTTCGGGTACGGCTCGCTCCATCAACTTTTATCCGATCGAACCCGAGCGTCCTGAACAAGGAATTGCCGTTATTGCGATGGGATTGGGAAAGTACATTGTAGAAGGCGGACGTGGTTTGCGTTTCTCCCCGAGTTACCCCAAAAAAGTACTTCAACTCAGTTCTCCGGATATGGCATTGCGCGAAACACAGAAAAGCTTCTTCGCACTTAACCTTTCACCCGATGCCTATCATCCCAGTACGGACGATAGCGTTAACCTGTTGAATCTGAATATTGAAGATGCAGAGAAAGATGGTTCCCTGGTAAATATTTCTTCAACGTATGATTTTGAAAACCATATAGTCCGGGATGGTTATGTGGTAAAGGGAAAGAAGATCATTACATTTTCTAATATATTGAATCATAATGTATTTCCTCTGGCCGATATTCTGAAAGTTTGTCTGGAAACCGGTCAACGGGAAATGAAGAAGCCGATTGAAATCGAGTTTGCCGTAAATCTCAATCGTCCTGCGGGTCAACCCTACTTGTTTAATCTTCTTCAAATCAGGCCTATCACGGATAATAGGGAAGATGCATTCATTGAGATAGATGAAACACCCGGCGATAAAGCCATTATTTATTCAAATGCAGCTTTGGGAAATGGACATATCAAAGACTTGTGTGACTTTGTTTATGTGAAGCCGGAGACTTTTAATGCGGCCAATAACTCAGATACGGCCGTATTGATCGGCCATTTAAATGAAAGGATGTTGCAGGAAAAAAGAAACTATGTGCTTGTGGGCCCGGGTAGATGGGGGTCAGCTGATCCGTGGCTTGGCATTCCGGTTAAATGGACCCAGATTTCAGCGGCACGCCTGATTGTTGAATCCGGGCTTGATAATTATCGTATCGAACCGAGTCAGGGTACTCATTTCTTTCAAAATCTGACTTCTTTCCGGGTTGGTTATTTCACCATCAATCCATTTATAGGAGAAGGAATATATGACTTGAATTACTTGAATTCGTTTCCGGCATATTATGAAGATGAGACGATCAGGCATGTACGTTTTGAAAAAC
>JAUZOX010000297.1 GCA_030706265.1 Bacteroidota bacterium
AGACCGATGATTTCAGGGGGTTCCCATCCCCCGGTGCTTAACAATACCTTACCGATCGATTGCAGTTTATGAAAGAACTTTCCCGGAGTCCAATCGTACAAACCTTCAGGGAGAAACTCTTCGTCTTTGGCGAGAGTATCTTTCGTGAAGTCAAACAGGTTTTCTACATTGTAAAAAACAATGCGTACCCCCTTTTCATAACGTGGCTCTGAATTAAAAGGGACAAAACGGCACACTGATTTCTGGGCATGTGCATTACACGACAGAAAAAACGTTTCCAGAATTATGATAAGCAGCAATCGTTGCATAGTCACCGGGTCACCGGGTCACTACAACTTTATATGTTTGCGTATTCCCGGGAGTCACAATTGTAACAAAATAAATACCGCTTCTTTGACTGGTAAAATCGAGTGTAACTTTGTTGGTGTTGAATGCAGTAAACCTTTTGATTTGCATTCCCTCCACATTATTGACGATGACATCAAACTGTGACAAGGCATCCTTCGAAATAAACAATTCGGTTGTCCCTCTTGTCGGGTTGGGATAAACCTGATACTTAACCTGTATATAATTTTTTAATAAAAGCGTGTCCTTTTTAAAATCATTGGCGACGATTAGCTGTACATCATAGCTCCCTGTTTTTAAATACCTGATTGATTGTGGATTTTCATCGCTTGAAGTCGAAGGTTCTCCGCCGGGGAAAGTCCACGACCATTGACTCATGTTTCCAATGCTTTTATCGGTAAAGGTTACGGTATTATCGGGTGGAATCACCACTCCGTCTGAAGTAAATTTAGCAATGACATTATCATTGTTATACGAACCGGTCATGCTGTTTACGCCTGAGCTCTGTGGATCAAGCCATGGACCGAGCTGACTGTATACCGAGGTGCCGTCAGAAGTCCAATGGGCACTGACTTTACCATAATAATCCGCGGCGCCCGTGCTTGTACAATCTGAACCGCCTCCGGATAAGGTGCCGATAATATTGCCTTCAGCATTTATCAAAGGAGATCCGGAGGATCCGGGTTCGGTAACGCCAAATCCTGAAGCCGTGGAATGCCAGTTCACCTGCCAGTGAGTGCCATTTGTACTGGGCGTACCACCAAACACGTTTACCGCCACAGGAGAATTTAATACGAAAGATATTTTTTTAATATCCCCAGCAGGATGATGTATGCCAATGGCTCCTGGATTACTGGTAGTTTCTCGGCTCCAGCCAAAATACCATGCGTTATAATCCAATGGAATCGGTTGATCCAACTGTAATAGTAAAAAATCAGATTGTCCGTTGGCAGATGTTCCGCTCACCGATATTAAAGAAGCGCCCGACATTGTTTTGCTGGAGGGTTCCGCCGTAGGATTGGAACATCCGATTGCCTCGTAATTAAAATAAAAGACCCATTTGTTTAAATCGGTTAATGTGGCTCCTTCCAAACAATGTGCCGCCGAAAGAATATAGGGTTTGAAATCTCGTTTTGTGTTATTCACCAAGGATCCGGAGCACCAGTATGCATTCATACCGGCGCGAATAAATATCCGAACGACCCCTTGCTTTTGATCACTGTAAGGTTTGCCCTCCGGGCAATTTACATTTACTTCACACGTCTCGGCTTCTCCGAAATTCTTTAACATAGATGAGGGGGTATAACCCGGTGAGCGGTAAATATAAAGTAACTCACTGATGATGAGCTGAGGTTGTGTCGTAACCCCAAAAGGTTGAAAATATTCCAGAACGGCCGATTCGCCCGGTATCATCTCAAAAGCCGATTCGTCATTTTCCTTGTTATTTTCAGAGGTGAAGGCTCCGATTTTTTTAGTCAAACCCGGATCATACATAAAGAGCTTTCCCTGGGCCGGAATGACGAATTGGCTAAAGGTGACCGAAAGCGCCTTAGCCCCTGTCGAATGAAGGATTAGACGCCAAACATAACCATTGGCGACTTTTGTTTTTTGGGCTGCTTGAATGAAATCGTAATTTGAATTAATAGCAACTGCAATGCGATAAGGTTGTTGTTTTATTGCACTTTCATCATCCTCCAGTTTGATCTGTTTCAAATCAGGTGCAGGGAATTCAACCACAGGAGGATTTGGTAAGGTTATCGATTCAATTAAAGGCTTACCCCCAAAACTTATCTGTGCCAATATCGCATTACTGGGTAAAACTATTAAAAGAACATATAACAATAAAATCGAAAAGATTTTTTTCATTTACACATTACATATTAATGACACAGACAATTATGAAACAAACAATTGCTATTAAAGTTTAATTCAAAAAAGCATTTAATATTTTGAAACCAAACTGGCCGCCAAATGGCAGCCAGTTTGATTTCAAAAAAAGGAATACAATAATTATTTTTTAATATTGGGCAATTCAAGTCCATATCCTTTTTTACGGTCTTCAGCTTTCAGCAATAAAGCAAAGCCTAAAGCAAGGATTCCAAGAGACATGTATACCAACATGGGCAGTGTATAGTTAAAGGTGGTAGTCAAAACACCATTTTTCATAACATGACCCGTAATGCAATATTTATCGAGTACCCAGCCTATTAATGCGGGGATACCCATTAAACCGATATTCTGAACCCAGAAGATCAATGCATATGCAGTACCCAATTGCCTTTCGGGAATGAATTTTGGAACAGACGGCCACATGGCTGATGGAACCAATGAGAAACCAATTCCAAGAATGATAATCAGGATTACGGCTATAACCCAATGATTCAAAAAAGGTATTGCAAACATGGCATGAACGAAGATCAAAAGACATGCCCCGATGATCATGATAGTTGCACCTTTACCTTTATTATCATACACGCTTCCAAAAATGGGAGTCAGCAGAATGGTACCGAATGGCAGCATTGCCGGAATAGCACCGGCAAGGTTGTCGGGAACACCAAATTTCTGAATCATCAAATCAGAAGCATATTTCAGGAATGGAAATACAGCACCGTAAAACAAGACACAAAGAATTGCGATGTACCACCATGCCTTATTCTTTATGATGAATAATATGTCTGACATACGGAATGAATCTTCAACTGCGACTGTATTATGTGCCAAGTGATGAGCGGCCAGAGATTCGTCAAGCTTTTTATCCATAAATGTATAGACAATAAATACGATCAACCCGATACAGAGTAAAAGTAAGCACAATAAAACAGGTGCGGATACGGTTCCAAAATATCTTGCGAAAGGAAGTGAAAAACCTAGAGCAAAAGCAGTCCCGATACGCGCAGTCGCCATTTGCATTCCCATTGCCAGGGCCATTTCCTTACCCCTGAACCATTTAACAATTATTTTGGAAACGGTGATTCCGGAAACTTCTATTCCAACTCCAAAGATTGCAAATCCTAATCCGGCCATAAAAACCTGCGCTTTCATATCAAACCCAAGAATGTGCCACATCTGGCCATCCAATGAATGCGTTGATATTGCCCAATATTTAATTGCTGCACCTCCAACCATCACTATCGACGCTGTAACACCGGTAAACCTTACACCCATTTTATCGAGGATGATACCACCGATAATGAGCATAAAGAGGAACACATTAAACCAGCCATACGCGCCGGTAAAGAAACCATATTCTGAAGCACTCCAATGTAATTGCTCATCAAGCATGCCCTTTAAGGGGGCCATTACATCTGCCATGTAATACGCACATAGCATTGTGAAAGATACTACGCCAAGGGCAGTCCATCGGGCGGCCTTTGATTCGCTTAATAATTTGTGAACTTTTTCTGTCATACGAGTTAGGGTTAATTTCTTGACAGCAAAGCTAATTATTTTTCAAACGACACCATCGCCACAATTGGAATAAGTTGTGAACTTAATGATTTTAATCTTTTTTAACAATGAGATTACAATCTACTTACAGGCTTAAGCACATGCTTATAACCGATAAATCATAATGTTAAAAAATAAACAACTATATTCTATTCGTGGAAATCTCTTCGCAATTGGCGGATAGCTTCTTCGCCTTGCTTTTGGGCAAGCATGATAAGAGAGGGAATCTCTTTATAATTTTCCTTGTTCTTAAGACTCAGATCGATTTTTGAAAGTGCTGCAGCCCCTTCGTTAAGGCCAAACATATAAAAATTGGAGGATAATTTATGAGCGGCATTTTGTGCCGATTCATAATCGGATTCGCTAAAGGCTTTTTCCAAAACTTTCAGCATTTCACCCGCATTGTTGATAAAATATCCGGTAATCTCTTTCAAGTATTCAATATCGTCAGAAGCTTCTTTTACGATGGATAAATCGTATACCAAGGGTTCATTACCACTCATTATCTAATTATTTTTATGACCAATATAAAACGCATTCCTATTCTAAAGATGTAAAAGTCAAAAGAGGCTCTTATTTTTTTTATAAAATTAGGTAAAAGCTCAATCCAAACCATGTTTTGGG
>JAUZOX010000298.1 GCA_030706265.1 Bacteroidota bacterium
ATGGTTGACCCCTTAAAATAAAAGGTTATTTTTCCATCTTAATATCTTTGACATTCAATTGAATGGTTTTTGATCCATTGAAGTCGTTTTCTTCGATATTATAACAAATTTTGAATGATTTGCCTTTCATGATATCATCAATATACTCACCCTGGTGAAAAGCAATTGCCGAAAAAGGGAAGCTGGTAATGTCGGGATGAACCACACTCAGTTTAAGATGATTCTTGCCGACCACTTTCGCATTTCCGGTATCAATAACTTTTCCGGATCTAAAGACGGGGGAACTGTTTCCGGGACCAAATGGAGCAAACTGATTGAGGATGCGCAAAAACTTTGAATTGATTATACTTAATTTGATATCCAAATCGATCTCAATTTCGGGAATGAGTTGTTCATCAAGAATAGTAGAACTCACTATTTCTTCGAAGCGACGAATGAACTCCGGCAGATTTTCAGGTTTCATTGATAAACCTGCGGCATATTTATGTCCGCCAAAGTGTTCCAGCAAGTCACTGCAAGCATCGATGGCATCATAGACATCGAAGTCTTTAACTGACCGTGCCGAGCCGGTAATCAACCCATTCGAAATAGTCAGAACTATCGTTGGCCGGTAATATGACTCCGTTAAGCGTGATGCCACAATTCCAATCACCCCTTTATGCCATTCCGGATTGTAAATTACGGTTGACTTTTTTGAAGAGCAGAGTGGGTCGGAATCCAGAGAAGTCAATGCCTCAAGAGTCGTATTGATATCCATCGTTCTGCGTTCTGTGTTATTGGCATCAACAGTAGCCGCGAATACCTGGGCTTCTTCCAGTGTTTTAGCCACCAGCAGCTTCACCGAATTTCTGCCGCTTTCTATTCGTCCTGCAGCATTTATCCGGGGGCCTATCAGGAAAACGATATCATTGATATTCATTTCACGGGTAAATGCAAGGGTATCACCATTCATGCTTTTAGCAGGAGGTGTTTTCCGCAATATTTTGCAGTAGGCAAGGATAGCTTCGAGTCCGGGTCTGGGATTTGAATTCAGCAGCTTCAATCCAAAATAGGAAAGTATTCTGTTTTCGCCTGTTATCGGAACAATATCAGAAGCGATACTTACCGCAACCAGATCGAGTAAGGGTGATAAAGATTCAAAGGGAATATCATTTTTCAAGGCATAGGCCTGGACGAGTTTAAGGCCGACGCCACATCCCGAGAGTTCTTTAAACGGATAATTACAATCCGCTCTCTTTGGATCCAACACTGCAACGGCAGGAGGTATGGATTCACCCGGTCTGTGATGATCACAAATGATGAAGTCCACCTTTTTATCATTTGCATATTCAATTTTGCTCACAGCCTTGATTCCACAATCCAGCGCTATCACCAGGGTGAAGCCATTTTCAGCAGCGTAGTCAATGCCGGCTATTGAAATTCCATATCCTTCCTTATCGCGATCAGGAATATAGTAATCAATATCAGAATAAAGCTCCTTAAAAAAAGTATAGACCAATGAAACTGCAGTGGTACCGTCTACATCGTAATCACCATAAATCAGAATGCGTTCTCTGTTGCGACAGGCTTCTTCAATACGAACAATGGCCTTATCCATATCCTTCATCAGGAAAGGATCATGAAGCTTTGAAAGAGATGGTCGAAAGAAATCCCGGGCCTCGTCAAAATTGGTGATGCCCCTTTGAACCAATAACTGAACAAGATTTTCATCGATTGAAAGTTCTTTACACAGTTGAGCAACAACCTCGGGGTCACCCTTATCTTTCAATACCCATCGTTTCTCCATTTCCTCTTTTTAGATTTGTAAAGGTATAAAGAATGCTTGAAGAGAAAAATAAACAAAACGAAAAAAACCTAAACTACACATTATTGAATCAAAGACGGGCTGTACCTGTTACAAAAATATCGCTAGAATGTTGACCGCATAGCCTCGACCGGATCGAGCCGTGATGCATTCCATGCAGGAATAAAACCGGAGACCAAACCAATAATACTGGATATCGATATTCCGAGAATTATATTTTTCTGAGTCAGCACCAAGGGCATTGAAAATGCATGTGAAGCGACCAAAGTACCAATAAAAATAATGAAGAGCCCGATTATCCCCCCCATTACAGATAAGAAGATGGACTCGAAAAGAAATTCAAGCAGAATAACAGATCGTTTTGCCCCCATCGACTTTTTGATGCCGATAATTGTCGTTCGTTCCTTGACCGAAACAAACATGATGTTTGCAATTCCAAAACCTCCAACAAGTAAGGAAAAGCCTCCGATCACCCAGCCAACCATTGAGATGACGGCAAAGATTGAGTCAAATCCTTTTGAGATTATACTGGTTTCATTGATTGCAAAGTTATCCTCGGCCTGAGGTTTTAGCTTTCGGATAGATCTCATTATCCCTCTTAACTCATCACTAAGTTCTGTATTGGTAACGCCCGGTTTTGCTTTTACCATCAAGCAGGATTCAACGTCTCCGTCAAAGTTGATGAAGTTCCGGCCATACAAAGCCGGAACCAATACCTGGTTATCGGTAGAATTACCGAACATGTTGTCGCCAACTTTTTTAAAGACACCGATAACTTCTACTTTTAATCCGGCTATTTTCACATCATGACCAATAGGATCATTTTGTCCGAACAGATTTTGTGCAATATCATACCCAATGATGGCAACATTACGTCCCATCTGAGATTCCTGCTGAGAGAAATATCGTCCATGTTCAATATCAAATACGGTTAACCTGTAATAATCTTGAGAAACAGCCACAATGATTGCACCCGACACCGAGTTATCGGCATATTGGACACTCTTATTTACGGCTATATAATATGCCGAAACATCCGAAGCATTCGATCTGTTCTTAATTTCAGTCAGTTCATCCAGCTTAGGCTGGGGGCGTTTCATATATTTCCACCATGCATAATCTCCTCCCATCTGCCAGGGCCATTTCTGAATAAACAGAACATTGCTGCCTACTTCGGCAAGGCTCTTTTTAAAGTTCCGCTCGATCGAATCAAAAACCGTAAACACCGAGATCACACAAAAGATCCCGATTGTAATTCCAAGAAGCGATAGAATTGTCCGAACCACGTTTACCCTCAAGGCGTCAATGGCAAAAACCAGACTTTCGCGTATTACACGTATGAATATCAATCTTCGCATAGCTTACTTTTCATTAAAGATGTCTTCGGTCTGTTTATTCAAAGAGTTGTGACAGTGTAAAAATACAACAATTCCTTGAAAGTACTTGTTAATTGATATGATTTTAAGTAGATTTGCAAACTTTTAATAATCAATCTCATCGCTTGCTTTAGAATTGAAAATCATACGAAAGCATGTCATTAGTTTTCGCGTTCGGGAGGATTGATTTATAATTTTTCAGGGACAAATATCAAGGAATATGAAACGAGCATGTTTGAAAACGCAAACACGGATGACCTTCTTTCATGAAGTTCCATCTTACCTTTTTAATACAAATTATTTACAGATTTACAGATGAAACGAGCATGATCGATGATCACAAACACCGATGAAAGTCATCAATGCGAGTTCCATACGACCTATTTAATAAAATTATTTTCGGATGAAAAAAATAAAAAGTGCTTTGGTCTCGGTATTTCATAAGGACCGTCTGGACGAAATCGTAAAACTTCTCGTTGAAAACGGTATCACCATTTATTCTACCGGTGGTACTTATGATTATATTAAAAGTCTTGGAATTGAGGCTCAAACAGTGGAATCCCTCACCCTCTATCCCTCAATTCTGGGCGGAAGAGTCAAAACATTGCACCCTAAAGTATTTGGCGGTATCCTTGCAAGACGTGAAAACGCACAGGATCTTCATCAGATGGCTGAATATGGTATTCCTGAAATCGATCTGGTAATAGTTGACCTATATCCATTTGAAGAAACATTGGCAAAATCGACCGATCAGAACGAGATCATCGAGAAGATCGATATCGGTGGAATCTCTCTGATCAGGGCTGCTGCAAAAAACTACAAGGATGTAGCCATTATCCCATCTAAAGCACAATACAACTACCTCATTGAATTACTCACTGAGAAAAAAGGCTTTACTACGATTGAAGACCGCCTTTATCTGGCAGCCCAGGCTTTCAATGTCTCCTCAAATTATGACACGGCCATATTTGGTTACTTTCAAAAACAAACAGGAGTGGATGCCTTTAAATGCAGCTTTGGACATAAACTGGAAATGCGGTATGGAGAAAACCCGCATCAGAAAGGTGCTTTCTACGGCGATATCAGCCAGGTATTTGATCAACTTCATGGCAAGACCATTTCGTACAACAACCTTGTAGATCTTGAGTCGGCCGATAACCTGGTCAGGGAATTTACCGAACCCACTTTCGCCATCGTTAAACACACCAATGCTTGTGGA
>JAUZOX010000299.1 GCA_030706265.1 Bacteroidota bacterium
GAAAACCGTGACCATGAGTATTCCCGATTTTATCTCTGCTCAAAACCTTCGTTGGGTGACCAAATTCAATTATGTCAGGTTTTATATGGTCATCTCCCAAATATCGGAAGTGGCCAGGAATCCCCTGAACGGAAAATATGAACCGCTGGTGGCCGACCTGGAGTTGCTTTCGAAAGTTTCGGTCAGCGACTGGATCGTCCGTAATGATGCCTCCGTTGACGTCTATCTTGAGGCTTCATTTGATGAGCCGGCATTCGGCTGCGCAAATACCACCGTGGTCGTGGCCATGGGTGTGGAATTCTCCAACACCTTGTTCATGGGGCAACCCTATGTAGAACCACATAGCGGATCTTTGGCCATCATAGGATGCTTTACCGAATAAACAATGCATCTGACGCAGCTGGAGTGCTTTTAGGTCTCGTGTTTGAAATGAAGAAACCACCACAATTTTAAAACTTAAAACAATGGCTTATCAGACAGGAAATATAAAATACAGGGGAAGCTTCAAAAGCATCCGCCAATGGAGAATCGCGCATGACAAAAAAACCTACGCCGGGGAGAAGGGGGGCGCCACTCGTGAGCTGGTCATGTACAACACTTCCTTTGCCAGGACAAGGGAAAATATGGCGGAATTCCAAGGATGTGGATTGGCCGTCAAGGTCATCCGGAAAGGATTGTACAATCTGCTCCCTGAACACGCCGATACCCGTTTTACAGGACGGCTGGTAGCGTTGGTCAAGATGATCAACCTCATGGATGACGAAGGCTTGAGAGGCAAAAGAGGACTTTGCTTTTCAGCTAACAAGCCGACATTGAAATCGCTAACCCTTCACGAGAAAAGGAAGATCGATTTTCAGCTCAAAAGGAGCCTCACAAATAGTTATCCTGAATCGCGCACCGAAGCAACCATCACGGTGAACGGGCTCAATCCCGATCCGACGCTGATCCCGGTGAGTGCGCGCTATTACCGGGTAATCAACCATCTGAGCATTATCCCGGACTTTGTTTACGATGAGAAAGATCAAGAGTATAAACCGTTGGGCACGACGGATGCTTCCTGGGTCATTGCCTACTCTGAATTTACCAGGATCAATACCCCGCTCACGGCCACTTTGAAAGCCGCGTTTTCTACCAAAATCGTACCGACCGACACGGACACCGTGTTGCAGTGCGCGGGGATTGAGTTTTACACCGGGCCCGGTGCCGACCGGTATCGTCCCTACACATCGGGGACCATGTTGGTGTATGATGTGTTTTAAATGAAACGGGCTTGTTTGGGCACCATAAAAATAGAGGATCTTTATTACGAAGCGGGTTTAAGGGGATTTCGGGTCAAGCCCGCAATGACGTACGGAGTCTGGCCAGTGAAAAACCTTCTTCCTCCCCGTCATTGCGGGGTCAACCCGCAATCCCCAAATGAAAGGAGAACCATACCATGAGCTGAACCGACCCGTTTGGTCGGAGTATGTCCGATTTATAGTTCAAGTTTAGGCGTAAGCCGTAACTTGGACTGTTCATCAGTATGGGTTGCAACCATAAAAACTTTAAGTCTGTTTCAATATCTATTCATCCTTTTTATTTTTAACCCAGGTTACCGCTGCACTCAATACTGGACGAAAAATCCGTGGGAAAATGGAGTCAGTCCCCTTTTTAAATTCAATTTATTTATATTCAATTACTTTTATTTGTAAATGGGGGCTGACCCCAATTATTTCCAAAAAGGTATATACAATTGACCAGGCCTTTGCTCACCGCTTAGGTTTCAATTTCTCTGAGAACAAGGGGCGTATTTTGGAAAACATTGTATTTTTGGAATTGCTACGACGAGGTAAAGATGTTTATTATCATTCTGGAAAGAAAGAGTGTGATTTTGTAATCAAAGAGAGTTTGGATATTGTTGAAGCCATTCAAGTTGCTTACCTGGTTGATGTAAACAATTACGAACGTGAATGCCAGGGATTGCTGGACGCCATGGACACATATAACTTAAATGAAGGGTTAATGCTAACTTTAAACATCGATAAGTCCTATATTCCGAATAATGTCGGGATCAAAGTATTAACAGTTTGGGAATGGTTACTTAATTGAAAAAATGGGTCAAGAATCATTTCTAATAAATGATTCCTGACCCCAATAAACTCATTTTTCACTCTCATAGCACACGCTGACCCCATTGATCCTCTTATTAAGGATCGACTATATAACAGACCACGAACTTGGTGTAGTTCTGTTTTAATATGCGAGACCAGGTTATAGTGAAGTCCCTTTGTATTCTTTTATTTTAAAGTAGCTTGAGGAGTTTTCATTTACAACTTTTCTTAAGAGTTCTTTATCAGTACTCAATAAGTCAATAGTCAAATGACCTGTTATCTTTATGATAAAATTTATTTCCCCATGTGAAATATCTAAATTTTTATACAATAAAGCATCCTCATTAAATAAACCGCATGGATATGAAATTATATCCTTAGTCAATTCTAACAAATCATCTGTCGCCAAAATTAAAGCGCCCTTAAATGTATTTGGGACATTTTTTTGTATGAATAGATTTCGCAGAGAGGTCAAAGTATCCTCTTGATTAGGAAACCACTTTAGGTCTTTATCATCGTGATTTACAATCCAAAATGAACCATTATCAAGTTTTAACACTATATTTTCAAACAAAGATTCGTAGGTCTCAACAAATTCAGTTAAACCATTCTTTTCCTCTTCACTACCTAATTGAAACGAAACTCCGTACCATACAATAGGTGACTCGAAATCACTACCTAAAAATTCAATATATTGTCTTCTATCATATGGTAGTATTTTATTAACATTCTTTTTAAACTCTATCATAAATATTATAAATTAGCAATTAGAACAACTCTGGGGAAAAATGGGGTCAGTCCCCTTTTTAATTTAACTTATTTATATTCAATTACTTTTATCTGTAAATGGGGGCTGACCCCAATTATTTCCGTCGGAAGCATACGTTTTTGAATAGGACTTCTCGGCTGTAGTTTCTGTAACAGTATTATTAGTGCATGAATAAGTCGTGTTCTTCCCTGTTGGTCGCGTGATGTTGCTTATTCGTCCATAACTGTCATAATAGTGATGTTATCTGAAATATCATGACCACTATTTCGTGTGCAAAGTTTAATGAAATATTTTCAGAGATCATACGACATCATGGTTTCACTATCAATTCAATTTTTTTAGACTCTAATTGGCCATACAGTACATTATAAAGCGTATTATCTTCTTTTTTTTTGTTGAATGTATACCATATTACGAATGTGTTCTTACCTGGACCAAAAAATGATTCGTCAATAACAACATTTAGTGAATAGGAGTATAAAGACATTGGTTTTAATTCAACACACTTTGTTACATCATATGAAGAATTGAGAGGAAAAATTGGACCTCCGACTCCTATGTGTTTAAAAAAACTAAGAGGTGCTATTGGGAAGAAATAAAAAGTGGAATCCGTTATATTTTTGTACAAAATTTCAATTCGTATTGTTTTCCCAAGCTGAACGGTATCAGATGGAAATTTTACTTGTAAATCAAGATTCCGGCTTAAATCTTTTAAATTATCAACCTTTTCATGTGCGTAATTTAAAGATTCAAATAAGCTACAGCATGAAAAAAAGGAAAGAGTTAGCAGAAGCAACCAGCTAACTAAAACTTTCTTGGAATTATGTAAATAAAATACCACCATAGTTTTTGAAAAAAAATTGTTTTATCATATTGTATTTCACAGGAAAATAATTTGATTAAATAGGTCGTATGGAACTCGCATGGATAATTTTCATCGGTGTTTGTGATCTTCGATCATGCTCGTTTCATCCGTCCTAATACTCAAACACCTCTCCTTAAACCGCCAATCCAGTCCAAAAACTCATACAGACATCTCTCATAAAGATCATCCATCATGTCTTCAGGGGTGTAGGGCTTGATTTCGTATTTGTATTCGCGATTAAAGGTCTACTGTTAAATTAACAAAGTCAAGTAAATGAGGAGTTATTGTATGAACCCCCCTTTTTTTTGGATGAAACGAGCATGTTTCGAAATCACAAACATCGATGAACCGAGCATTTATGCGAGCTCTATACGACCAATTAATAAAATAATAACCGTATAAAAATTACTCATGCGCGTTCCATGCGGCCTATTCTATAAAATTATTTTCGTATAAAAAAAAGAATCATTCCTTTTCTTAATTTATATTGCTACGTCAAGAATTGGAAGAACGGATGTAGGTGGTATTATATATAATGCAATCAATCGTGCAAACGGCCGCAAGACGATTTTTGCTGACGAAAAGGATTTTCAAATCTTTGAAGTCATTCTCGAAGAGGCGGTTCCCAGGTTTGACATGCGACTGCTATCCTA
>JAUZOX010000003.1 GCA_030706265.1 Bacteroidota bacterium
CGTAATCATATACAAAATGCTTACTGAAGGGAAACCATATTGTTATGAGTACGTCCAGGAACAAACGCAATACCTGAAATCTTCCAAATTACGAAACATCATTAAAACAATGGATAAATTCAATATTTCAAGAGAAGAATTGCAATTAGCTTGGAATAGTTAGTATTCATTAATTTTTCTAATTTTAAGGCTGCGCATTTTGTTGGTTAAAATCCAACGGTAATATTTTTATCTTGTCAAAAAAGAGAATACCAAAAAGATGAGATTAGTTATATGTGAGTCCCCATTTTCCAATAAAAGTAATTGAATATAAATATGTTAAATTTAAAAAGGGGACTGACCCCATTTTCCCCCATTTCAAAAACAATGGTGGCATTTTATTTACAGAATTCCAAGAAAATTTTAATTAGTAGTTTGCTTCTACTGGCTTTATCCTCTTTCTACTGTTGTAGATTATTAAACCCCGTAGATTATTCGCAAGAAAATGCGGATAGCATTAAAAAGATAAACAGGTATCTGGATTTACAAGTTACTTTTCCTTCTGACACTGTTCAGATGGGGGAAAAAATAAGCATCAAGATATTGTTTAAAAATAGGACTGATTCCACTGTTCAGTTCTTCCCAATTGCCCCGCTTAGTTTTTATAGACCATCCGGTGCTGGATGTATAATTTTCACCATCAATACAACTTTTAATTTAACAAAGAGTATTGAATTAAAACCAAGGGACATATATTCATATACTCAAAATATTATTATTGACAAATCATTTTTTATTCCAGGCGAGAATGAATTCGAAGTATTATATACATTTAACAAAAAGCAAAGAAATAATTTGGCTTATAATGTACTGTATGGTTATTTAGCGTCTAATAAAATTAAATTGATAGTGAAACCATGGTGTCGTAAGATTTAGGATGTCGAGTAGGTAAAACCATTTCAGATAAAATGTAATTGTTACGACTTTATCTGACAGATTGTTAGATTTACAAGGGTTTGACTTTGGGTATTCTTAAACATGGGTGGTTGGAATAGTCCAAGGATAAGAGGGGGCATTTTGGCCCCCTCTGGCATTCCAGCCAGCCGGATTATTTCTGATTGGGTTGCTCCCCAGCAGCGCCCGTTTCCACTTCATCCGACAAAGGCAATTGTGGACAGCTATTGGGACTGATTCCAAAGCTGGAGATAACATTGTGGGGTAAAGGGTATATGAAGTGTATATGAAGGGTATATAACTTACCCCTGTCTCGCACCAGTCTCGTACGTGTCTCGTACCTGTCTCGTACCTGTCTCGCTTTAAGGTACGAAACACGGACGAGACACGTACGAAACAACAGCGAAACATGTGCGAGAAAGGGACCAATTAAATACCCTTTATATACACTTCATATACCAATATCCTAACCCTTTTTCGAAACTCTTTCATCAAGGCTCAAAAAGGGTCGTTTCTTTTTGGGTTGCACTTCATTTTTAAAGAAAGGGGCTTTAAGATATGGAAGTCCGGGAGAATGCCATAGAGGGTAAGTTTGGACAAGCCAAGACCGCATAGGGTTTGGACCGGGTCGGGGCCGGGCTTAAAGATACCGGCGAATGCCGGATTCCCTGCCTCTTCCGAGTGCTTAACATGGCCAAATTGGCCGGAGTAGCTTCGCTATGCCGCTGATCAAACAGGCTGAAAAGTTTTTTAAGCAAAGGCACTGTGAAAATCTTCAACGGCATTTATTGAAGATATTCAGGACAAAGCAGGGCGTCGGTGCTTCAATCCAGGTCTGAAAAGGATAGCTTAAAAAATCTCTGCTGAGTTTTTCAGCAGACCCTGAGATACCATGATACGATCAATGATATTTTTGAAAAGTCAGGTTTTAATATAGCCTGATTCATGCAACAAAGGAAGAAAATGCTTGTTCATCTAATAGATGACGGGAACTCTTTGCCAATGAAAAAATTTGTCAATTATATTGCCGTTTAAATTTATTTAAGCCATTGTACCACAAAAGAACAGTATGACAGGATTTATACGCGATTTCTTTTCAAACACTGATGATATTATACGGGTAGGTGGATTGTTGCTGGTTTTACTGATGATGTACCTTGAGACCGGAGTATTTCTGGGAATGATTTTACCGGGAGGGGATTATATGCTTTTCGCAACCGGAATCTTTTGTGGTTGCGACTTTTTTGGCCTTTCACTTTTTCTTGTCATTCTGTTCATCTTAATTGCTGCAGTATCGGGCGATTCAACCGGATTCATCCAGGGCCGGTGGTTGGGAAAAAGGCTGTTTCTGAAAGGCAATTCCAGAATTTTTAAAAGGGAGTATCTGATACGGAGTAACCTGTTTTATGAGCGATATGGGGTATGGGCTTTTATCATGGGACGTTTTGTTCCAATCGTCAGGACTTTTCTACCCATGATAGCCGGAGCTTCGGGCTTCCGTTTCCAGAAGTTTTTACTTTACGACGCAATTGGAGGAACGATATGGGTAAGTACCATCATTTCAATCGGTTATTTCTTTGGCAGGAAATTTCCCGAGGTGATTAATTATTCGGTCTATATTCTTCTGGCGATCGTAATACTGGCATCGATAGTCATTTTAAAATTAGTCGCACATAAAAATAAATAATTTTCAATCGATTAGTTGTTTTATTAAAATTAATATGTAATTTTGCACCCTCAAAACCCTGAAGCTATCCGTTTGAAACAACGGATGAGTTGTCTGAAATCAAGACAACAGTAAGTGGGAAACCTGACAAAAGAGACAATTATAGGTTTCTACAGAACAAGATCATAAGTGTTCTGGTTAACTGAAGAATTGCATTAGTGCAATCAATTGAACTCCCTGTTCCGTTCCCCTTTATTTGTTAAAGAATTTCAGTAAAGTTTCAGCTTTGAAATGCTAAGTTATAGAATGTGAAAAAAAAGACACATTTTAGGCTTGGTTATATTAAATTAACATGTAACTTTGCACCCCTCAAAAAGAGAGGGATTTACGGATAATAAAATATCAAAAAAAATCAAATATGCCTACAATTCAACAATTGGTTCGTAAAGGACGAGTAAAGCTGACAGACAAGAGCAAGTCTCCTGCTTTGGATGCCTGCCCGCAACGAAGGGGAGTGTGTACGCGTGTGTACACCACAACTCCTAAGAAGCCGAACTCGGCAATGCGAAAGGTCGCAAGGGTAAGGTTGACCAATAGTAAGGAAGTGAATGCCTATATCCCTGGTGAGGGTCATAATCTTCAGGAGCACTCCATCGTAATGATTCGTGGCGGTCGTGTGAAAGATTTACCAGGTGTACGTTATCACATCATCCGCGGCGCATTGGATACTTCCGGGGTGAATGGTAGAAACCAGAGGAGATCAAAGTACGGTACAAAGCGTCCGAAAGCTAAAAAGTAATAAGAAGTAAATAGTTAAGCTTTAGCGAAATGAGAAAAGCAAAACCGAAAATAAGAATTATACTTCCTGACCCCAGGTTTAACGATGTGCTTGTAACGAAGTTCGTGAACAACTTGATGTATTCAGGAAAGAAGAACCTGGCCTATGATATTTTTTATGATGCGATTGACATCGTAAATGAGAAAATCAATGAGGACGGTTTGGAAATCTGGAAAAAAGCCCTTTCGAATGTTACCCCAAGTGTAGAGGTGCGTAGCCGTAGAATTGGTGGTGCAACATTCCAGATCCCATCAGAAATTCGTGCTTCCCGTAAGATGTCGATAGGGATGAAGAACCTTATCAACTTTGCCCGTAAGCGCAATGAAAAAACAATGGCGATGAAATTGGCTTCTGAAATCATGGCCGCGTATAAAGAAGAAGGTGCAGCTTTTAAGAAGAAAGAAGATACTCACAGAATGGCAGAAGCCAACAAGGCCTTCTCTCATTTTAGATTCTAAAAGTGTTACCCTAAAAACAAATTAAAATTCGCAATCCCCAACGCTTAAAAAAATATTAAGGAAAGGATAATAAAAAATTTCAATGTCAAAACTGAACTTAACACGGAATATCGGGATTATGGCCCATATCGATGCGGGAAAAACCACAACGACAGAGCGTATATTGTATTATACCGGTATTAATTATAAAATTGGCGAGGTCCATGAAGGCGCCGCCACAATGGACTGGATGGTTCAGGAGCAGGAGCGTGGGATTACAATTACTTCTGCCGCGACAACTGTATTTTGGACATATGCTGGTGAAAAATACAAATATAATATTATTGATACCCCGGGCCACGTTGACTTTACGGTTGAAGTAGAGCGTTCATTGCGTGTACTGGATGGTGCCATAGCTTTATTTTGTGCTGTAGGTGGTGTTGAACCACAAAGCGAGACGGTTTGGAAACAAGCAGACCGTTATTTAGTGCCCCGCGTTTGTTTTGTAAATAAAATGGACCGCGCCGGTGCTGATTTCTATGATGTCTTGGGTCAGATTAAGGAAAAACTGGGTGCAAATCCGGTAGCACTGACACTGCCTATCGGTTCTGAAGAGAACTTTGTTGGTGTCGTGGATCTGATTCAAATGAAAGCCTTTTACTTTGATGAATCAACAAAAGGCGCGACAGTTATTGAAAAACCAATTCCAACTGAGATGCTTGCCGAAGTTGAAGATTATCGCGGTAAGCTAATAGAAGCTGTTGCTGAGCAAAGTGAAACACTCCTTGAAAAGTATATGGTTGATCCCGAATCGATCACCGTAGAGGAGATGATGGATTGCATTCGCAAAGCAACAATCAAAATGGAGATTTTCCCTGTATTGTGCGGAGCTTCGTTCAAGAACAAGGGAGTACAACAACTGCTTGACGCGGTTGCTGCATATCTTCCAAGTCCCCTGGACGTAGAAGCAATTACAGGTACTAATCCTGAAACAGGACTCGAAGAAATACGGAGTGTTGACCCCAATGATCATTTTTGCGCTTTAGCATTTAAAATCGCTACTGATCCTTTTGTAGGTCGCATTGCCTTCTTCCGTGTTTATTCAGGATCGCTTGATGCAGGGTCATATGTTCTCAATACCACAACGGGTAAAAAAGAACGTATTTCGCGTATCATGCAGATGCATGCCAATAAGCAGAATCCGCTCGACAGGATCGAAGCCGGAGATATCGGAGCCGCTGTAGGTTTCAAGACTATTCGTACAGGTGATACGCTCTGCGATGAGAAATTCCCGATTGTACTTGAGTCGATGACTTTCCCTGAGCCGGTTATTTCTCTTGCCATCGAACCTAAGGGCAAAGATGATATCGATAAACTGGATAATGCACTTATTAAGCTTTCAGAAGAGGATCCAACATTTAAGGTGCACACCGACCAGGATTCAGGTCAAACCATTATCAGTGGTATGGGTGAGTTGCATCTTGAAATCATTGTAGATCGTCTGAGACGTGAATTCAAGGTAGAAGTTAACCAGGGCGCTCCCCAGGTTGCTTATAAAGAGGCTGTTACGGCTGCCGTTCATCATCGCGAAGTTTATAAGAAACAATCGGGTGGTAGAGGTAAATTTGCGGATATCATTTTTGAAATGAGTCCTGCCGATGATGGTTTCAAAGGTTTACAGTTTATCAATGAAGTTAAAGGTGGAAATATTCCCAAGGAATTTATCCCATCCGTACAAAAAGGTTTTGAGCTGGCAATGCTTAATGGCGTTTTAGCCGGTTTTGAAATGGAATCTTTAAAGGTACGATTGATAGATGGTTCATTCCATCCGGTTGACTCAGATGCCTTATCTTTTGAACTTGCTGCCAAGGTAGGATTCAAGGAGGCAGGGCGAAAGGCAAAATGTGTATTGCTTGAGCCGATCATGAAAGTTGAAGTCTTTGTACCCGATGAATATGTCGGAGATGTAACGGGTGATTTAAACAAACGCCGTGCTTATGTTGAAGGCATTGAAGCAAAAGTAAAAACTCAGGTAATCAAGGCTAAAGTTCCTCTTTCTGAAATGTTCGGTTATGTTACCGCACTTCGTACCAATACTTCGGGCCGTGGTGCATCGAGCATGGAGTTCTCACATTATGCTGAAACACCGAATAGCATAGCGGAAGAGGTAATAAAAAAAGCAAAAGGTTTGTAATTTGAACAACTATTAAATAAAAATAACAGTGAGTCAGAGAATTAGAATCAAACTAAAGTCATACGATTTTAATCTGGTCGACAAGTCAGCCGAAAAGATCGTGAAAACCGTAAAGTCGACCGGTGCTGTCGTGAACGGGCCGATTCCTTTGCCCACCGATAAGAAGATCTACACCGTGTTGAGATCGACTTTCGTAAACAAAAAGTCAAGAGAGCAGTTTCAGCTCTGCACTTACAAAAGGCTTTTAGACATATACAGCACCACGTCTAAAACAATAGATGCATTGATGAAACTTGAACTTCCAAGTGGGGTTGAAGTGGAGATCAAGGTCTAACGTATAGGTTAAGAGCAAAAGGAAAAAGTAAGAAAAATTATTAAATTGACATAAATCGCAAAAGAAAATGTCAGGAATTATTGGAAGAAAAATAGGAATGACTAGTATTTTCGATGCCTCTGGTAAAAATACGCCATGCACTGTAATCGAAGCTGGTCCTTGTGTAGTAACCCAGATCAAGACGAAAGCCAAAGACGGGTACGATGCAATTCAAATGGCCTATGGCGATAAGAAGGAGAAAAATACTCCGAAAGCTTTAATGGGTCACTTTGCAAAGGCAAAAACTACACCAAAACAATATGTAGCCGAATTTACCGGTTTTGAAGATGATCATGGTCACGTACTTGGCGGATCCATCAATGTGGATGTCTTCCAGGAAGGTGAATATGTTGATGTCGTGGGACAATCAAAAGGAAAAGGATTTCAGGGCGTTGTGACCCGTTATAACTTTCAGGGTGTTGGTGGTACGACTCACGGCCAACACAACAGGTTAAGGCATCCTGGTTCTCTTGGTGCATCTTCTTATCCTTCACGGGTTTTCAAAGGAATGCGTATGGCCGGTCAGTTAGGCGGGCATAGGGTTAAAATGATTAACCTTCAGATCATGAAAATTGTTTCTGAGAAAAATCTGATCATTGTTAAAGGTTCTGTTCCTGGTCCAAGTGGTTCATTTTTAATTATTGAAAGATGGAGTTAACAGTATATAATATCAAAGGAGAAAAGACTGCTAAGACGGTGACGTTAAACGACGAAGTCTTTAATGTTACTCCAAATGATCACGCAATTTACCTGGATGTTAAGCAATATTTGGCTAATCAACGTCAGGGAACGCATGACTCACTTGAGAAGTCTACTATTTCAGGGAGTACCCGTAAACTGAAAAGACAAAAAGGGACTGGTGGCGCACGTGCTGGTAGCATCAAGTCACCCCTGCTCCGTGGAGGTGCCCGTGTATTTGGCCCTCATCCCCGTGATTACCGGTTCAAGTTGAATATCAAGTTGAAAAGGCTTGCTCGTAAATCAGCCCTCTCATATAAGGCCAAAAACAATAATATCATCGTAGTGGAAGACTTCGATTTTGAAGCACCCAGAACCAAATCGATGGTAGAATTGCTTAAAAACCTTAATATTAATGACAAAAGAACGATATTTATCGTATCCGAAGCAAATAAAAACGTATATTTGTCGTCCCGAAATCTAAGCCAAACCAGGCTTGTAAAAGCTTCTAATCTAAATACATATGAGATTATGAATGCTCATAATCTGGTAATAGTTGAGAGCTCGATCAACGAGATTGAACAAACATTCGGTAAGTAATTCATTCACTTTCAGACTAAACTGTTAAAAGAAATGAGCATTATAATCAAACCGATCATAACGGAGAAGATGACAGCTATGGGCGAAAAGCTGAACCGATATGGTTTTATTGTGCAGCGTAATGCAAATAAACTGCAGATAAAAAAAGCCATTGAAGATTTATACGGAGTACAGATCCGTGGCGTAAATACCCTGGTTATCCCCGGAAAGACCAAATCCCGCTATACTAAAAGAGGATATATGAGTGGGCAAACAAGTGCTTATAAAAAAGCAATTGTTACGTTAAAAGAAGGTGAAACTATTGATTTTTATAGCAATATCTAATTAAATGGCTTTAAAAAAATTCAAACCGACAACATCAAGTCAACGCTTTAAGGTGATAAGCGGATTTGATGATATTACCTGCAGCACTCCGGAAAAGAGCTTGCTTCTTCCAAAGAGCAAGTCGGGTGGTAGGAATAACGAGGGTAAGATGACCATGCGCTATATGGGTGGTGGTCATAAGCAGATGTATCGTGTTATCGACTTTAAACGCGACAAAGACGGGGTTCCCGCAAGAGTCCAGACGATAGAATACGATCCAAACCGCACTGCCCGTATCGCTCTGTTGGTTTATGCCGATGGTGAAAAACGCTATATCATCGCTCCCCAGGGCCTGAAAGTAGGCCAGGAGATTCTCACGGGAAAAGGCGTAGTTCCCGAAATTGGTAATACTCTCTTCTTGAGTGAAATTCCTTTCGGAACATTGATTCACAATATCGAGCTTAAACCAGAACAAGGAGGCAAGATCGTTCGCAGTGCCGGTACTTCCGCACAGCTGATGTCACGTGACAGCAAGTATGCAGTCATTAAGATGCCTTCAGGAGAAACCCGCATGGTTTTGCAGACTTGCAAAGCTACCATCGGTATCGTTTCTAACGGAGACCATAGTCTTGAAGTCTCCGGTAAAGCTGGTCGTACACGTTGGCTGGGACGTCGTCCCCGTGTTCGTGGAGTTGTAATGAATCCGGTCGATCATCCAATGGGTGGTGGTGAAGGTAGATCGTCAGGTGGACATCCGAGATCCCGTAAAGGTATGCCTGCTAAGGGCTATAAGACCAGATCCCTTAAAAAAGACTCTAACCGTCTTATTATTGAAAGAAGGAAAAAGTAATTTGAATTAAAGCTTTAAAAACATGAGTCGTTCACTTAAGAAAGGTCCGTTCGTTCACTTTAAGCTCGAAAAAAAGGTACTTGCAGCAGTAGACACGAAGAAAAAGGTGGTAATCAAAACCTGGTCACGTGCTTCAATGATACTTCCCGACTTTGTCGGACAGACCATTGCCGTTCACAACGGGAATAAATTTATACCGGTTTATATAACCGAGAATATGGTTGGCCATAAACTTGGTGAATTTGCGCCTACGCGTAACTTCAGAGGCCATTCAGGAAGCAAGGATAAAGGTAAAAAATAAGAAACTCTAAGAAATAATGGGAGCTAGAAAACATATCAGCGCAGAAAAGAAGAAGCTGGAAATGAAGGATGTTAGCTTTGCAAAGCTTAACAATTGCCCCACCTCTCCGCGCAAAATGAGACTGCTTACACAGCTCATCAGTGGTAAGGATGTGGTTACTGCTTTCGGTATTCTCAAACATACGCCTAAGGAAGCAGGCGGACGCCTTTATAAATTATTGCTTTCTGCTGTAAACAATTGGCAAGCCAAGAATGAAGGAGTTCGTTATGAAGACAGTAATCTTTATGTCAAAGAGGTAAAGGTTGATGCCGGTCGGATGATCAAACGGGTATCTCCTGCTCCTCAGGGAAGAGCCAACAGGATCCGTAAACGTTCTAACCATGTTACACTTGTTGTAGACAGCAGAACAAAAGCTAATAAAGAAGAGTAAACAGCAGTTTTTACACATTGAAACGCATATAGTTTAATGGGACAAAAAACAAATCCAATAGGTAACAGACTAGGTATCATCAAGGGATGGGATTCTAGTTGGTATGGCGGTAAGGATTTTGCCTTCAAGCTGATTGAAGACGATAAAATCCGGAAATATCTGAATGCCCGCTTGGCTAAAGCCGGTATTTCAACTATCAGTATTGAGCGTACCTTAAAACTTGTTACTGTTACAATTAATACAGCTCGTCCCGGGATCATTATTGGAAAAGGTGGTCAGGAAGTTGACAAGTTGAAAGAAGAACTAAAGAAACTCACTGGTAAAGAAATCCAGATCAATATTTCAGAGATTAAACGTCCGGAAATTGATGCTGTTATCGTAGCCGCTGCTATTTCTAAACAGATCGAAGGTCGTATTTCATACCGTCGTGCTATCAAGACGAGTATTGCTTCGGCAATGCGCATCGGTGCGGAAGGTATCAAGGTACAAATCAGCGGTCGTTTGGGGGGGGCTGAAATGGCTCGTCGTGAACAGTACAAGGAAGGCCGTATTCCTTTGCATACGCTGCGTGCCGATATCGATTTTGCATTAAGCGAAGCACATACTACCTATGGTCGCATCGGTGTTAAGGTATGGATCTGCAAAGGTGAAATCTATGGCAAAGTTGATTTGGTTCCAAGCACCGAAAGTGTAGCCAAGAGTAGCAAAACAGGTAGCGCTCAGCCACAAAGAGGGGGCAAACCCAATGCAGGTGGTGGACGCAATCGTACTAACCGTAACAAAAGATAAACGATTTAAATCGTAACCCTTTAACAACAATCAATAATGTTACAACCTAAGAAAACCAAATATAGGAAGCAGCAAAAGGGCAAAATCAAAGGCAATACCAAACGTGGTGCTGAACTGGCCTTCGGATCATTCGGTCTGAAGACCCTGGAGGAAGCGATGTTAACGGGTCGTCAGATTGAAGCAGCCCGTCAGGCGCTTTCGCGTTACATGAAACGTGAGGGACAGGTTTGGATCAAGGTTTTTCCTGACAAACCTATTACTAAGAAACCGGCCGAAGTCCGTATGGGTAAAGGTAAGGGTGCTCCCGAATACTTTGTTGCACGCATAGCTCCAGGTAGAATTCTTTTCGAAGCAGAAGGAGTTCCTTTGGAAGTTGCAAAGGAAGCTTTGAGATTAGCTGCTCAGAAACTCCCTGTCATGACAAAGTTTATTGTTCGCAGAGATTATGTTGAAGAAACAATTTAAGGAAAAGGATGAAACCACAAGTAATTAGAGAGCTATCGACCAAGGACCTCCAGGAACGTTTGGAGGAAGAAAAAAGACAGCTCACCCGTTTGAAAATCAATCACGCTGTTTCTCCACTCGAAAATCCGATGAGAATTAAGGCCATGCGCAGGGATATCGCTCGTATGACTGCAGAACTGTGCCACAGGGCTACTCAGGAAGCATTAAAAACGAACCAAAAGTAATTTTTAAGCGATGGAAGAAAGAAATTTAAGAAAAGAGAAGACAGGGATTGTTGTCAGCAATAAGATGGAGAAAACCATTATCGTTCAGGTTGAGCGCAGGGTTAAACACGGTAAATATGGCAAGTTCGTAAAAAGAACCAGCAAGTTTACGGCTCACGATGAAAAGAATGATTGCAGCATTGGTGACACTGTTCGCATTGCCGAAACAAGGCCCCTGAGTAAAACCAAATGTTGGAGATTAGTTGAAATCACAGAAAAGGTTAAGTAATTATGATACAGCAGGAATCTCGTTTATCCGTGGCTGATAACAGTGGTGCAAAGGAAGTGCTTTGCATACGGGTATTAGGCGGAACTAAAAAGAAATATGCCTCAGTAGGTGATAAAGTCATCGTAGCAGTTAAGAATGCCCTTCCTTCAGGAAACGTGAAGAAAGGCTCCGTTGCTAAAGCTGTGGTAGTACGCACAACAAAGGAAATTCGCAGGAATGACGGTTCATATATTCGTTTCGACGATAATGCAGTTGTACTGTTGAATAGCGCTGGTGAAATGAGCGGCACGCGTATTTTTGGGCCTGTAGCTCGTGAACTACGTGAAAAGCAATTTATGAAAATCGTATCTCTTGCACCTGAAGTGCTCTAACCTAACAACCTTTTAAATCATGCGCACGAAAATACATATTAAGAAAGGTGATACCATTGCAGTTATCACTGGCGATTCAAAGGGTAAACAAGGAAGAGTCCTTTCGATTGATGTTGAAAAGGAACGCGCTCTCGTTGAAGGCGTGAATCTGGTTTCAAAACATACCAAACCCAATGCCAAACACCCTCAGGGTGGCGTTGTCAAGAAAGAGGCTCCAATCCACGTTAGTAATCTGATGCTCCTCGATGCATCGGGAAAACCTAGCAGAAAAGCGAAAACTATTAAGAAATAATCAGGGAAGGCTAAGAACCAATGAGTTATATACCAAGACTTAAGGAAAAATACGCCAACGAGATTCAAAACACTCTTCAGGAAAAATTCCAGTACAAGAGTCCAATGCAGGTGCCGAAACTCGTTAAGATATGCGTAAATCAAGGACTAGGTGCAGCAATCGCAGACAAGAAACTGATTGATGCAGCCTTGACCGAAATGACGACGATAACCGGTCAAAAGGCCGTTGCTACCAAATCCAGGAAAGACATCTCGAACTTTAAGCTTCGTAAGGGTATGCCTATTGGTGTACGCGTTACCTTGCGTTCAGATCGGATGTATGAATTTCTGGATCGCTTAATCGCAGTATCAATACCTCGTATCCGCGACTTTCGTGGAATCAATGAAAAAGGCTTCGATGGCCGTGGCAATTATACATTAGGTATTCAGGAACAAATTATTTTCCCTGAAATCAATATCGACAAAGTTGCTAAGATCAGCGGTCTCGATATCACTTTTGTTACAACTGCTACGAGTGACCAGGAGTGCCTGGCCCTTTTGAAAGAATTTGGATTACCATTCAAAAATCAAAAATAAGATATGGCTAAGGAATCAATTAAAGCAAGAGAGGTAAAGCGTCAAAAACTTGTAGCTAAATATGCTACTAAACGAGCTGAATTGAAGGCTGCAGGTGATTACATCGGATTGCAGAAACTTCCCAAAAATTCATGCCCGGTTCGTTTACATAATCGTTGTAAATTAACGGGACGTCCAAAAGGGTATATGCGCCAGTTTGGCATTTCTCGTATCAATTTTCGTTTTATGGCCCTGGACGGTCAAATTCCGGGAGTTAAAAAAGCAAGCTGGTAATTTACTATCTTTGCAACTGAATTGAGAGATTCAAAAAAAAATCAAGATTAATTAATATCACATAATCGTTAAATTATTTTATGGTTACTGATCCTATTGCAGATTATCTGACGAGAATAAGGAATGCCGTGATGGCCAACCACAGGGTTGTAGAGATTCCTGCATCTAGAATCAAAAAGGAGATAACCAAAATTCTTTTTGAACAGGGGTATATTCTTAACTACAAGTTTGAAGATGAGGGGATTCCCGGCATCATCAAAATTGCTTTGAAATTTCATCCTGTAAGCAAGATGCCTGCTATTAATACGTTAAGTCGTATTAGTAAGCCCGGTTTGCGTAAATACGCAAGCCATGATAAGCTCCCTCGAGTATTAAATGGTCTGGGTATCGCTATCCTGTCCACATCACAGGGAATTATGACCAATAAAGAAGCCCAAAAACGCGGTATTGGCGGGGAAGTATTATGTTACATCAGCTAGTAGAGGAGGCTTAAACTATGTCAAGAGTAGGAAAATTACCTATCGCGATTCCAGAGGGAGTAAAGGTTACTGTAAGTGATAAAAATTTGGTAACCGTCAAGGGAAAACTGGGCGAATTAACGCAGCAAGTTGATCCCTGTATCACAGTTAAAGTTGAAGGTTCAACCATCATCGTTGAACGTAATACCGATCAAAATCGCCATCGTGCTTTGCATGGTTTATACCGTGCATTGATTGCCAATATGGTAAAGGGCGTTTCTGAAGGATTCAAAGTCGTTCAAGAGTTGGTGGGTGTAGGATATAAAGCCAGTGCAATCGGACAAGTTCTGGAATTAGCACTTGGTTACTCACATAATATTTTTGTTGATTTGCCGGTTGAAATTAAGGTTGAAACTGTTACCGAACGTGGTAAGAATCCAATTATCACCCTTACTTCATATGACAAACAACTACTGGGCCAGGTAGCGGCCAAAATTCGATCACTTCGTAAACCTGAACCTTACAAGGGTAAAGGTATCCGCTTCCTTGACGAAGTTGTTCGCAGGAAAGCTGGTAAGTCAGGTGAAAAGAAATAATGTTCAAATTATTAATTCCTTAAGAGGATGGCTATCAAGAAAATAAAAACAAGTAGAGAATACAGACGGAATCGTATTAAGCTAAGAATCAGGAAGATAGTAAAAGGTACTCCTGAGTGTCCCCGCTTAACCGTTTTCCGCAGTAACAGGCAAATTTACGTTCAGGTTATTGATGATACCCAGGGTCGTACTCTTGTTTCTGCTTCATCAAAAGTTGAAGCAATTGCTAACCAAAAAGTAACCAAGATTGAACAAGCTCGTCAGCTTGGTCGTCTGATTGCCGAACGTACATTAGAAGCCGGAATTAATTCCGTGGTTTTTGATCGTAATGGTTATTTGTATCATGGTAGAGTAAAATCATTGGCCGAAGCAGCCAGAGAAGGAGGCCTTAAATTTTAATCATTATGCCAAACGTAAACGTAAAAAGAGTTAAATCGAGCGAAATAGAATTCAAGGATAAACTTGTTGCTATTAATCGCGTAACCAAAGTAACAAAAGGTGGCAGAACTTTCAGCTTTTCAGCGATTGTTGTTGTTGGAAATGAAAATGGAGTAGTAGGGCATGGACTTGGAAAAGCCAAGGAAGTTACCTCTGCTATCGCCAAAGGAATTGACGATGCCAAGAAGAACTTAATAAAGGTTCCTGTATTTAAGGGTACGATACCCCACGAACAATACGGAAAATATAGTGGCGCATTGGTTTATATCAAACCAGCCGCACCCGGTACTGGAGTAATCGCCGGTGGTGCTATGCGTGCCGTATTGGAAAGTGTGGGCATTAAAGACGTGCTTGCTAAATCAAAAGGTTCTTCGAATCCACATAGTGTAGTGAAGGCAACCATCAATGCGTTGATGCTGCTGAGAGATCCTCAGACTATCGGCCAATTGAGAGGCGTGGGTATTGATAAAGTATTTAATGGCTAATCCTTGAAACGATGAAAAAACTAAGAATAACGCAGAAGAGAAGTGGTATTGGCTTTCCACTGCGCCAAAAAAGGACGCTTCAGGCACTGGGGTTCAAAAGAAACCAACAAACCATTGAAGTAACGGGTACACCCCAAATTTTAGGAATGATTTCTAAGGTTTGTCACTTATTGGTAGTCGAAGAAATTTAGGAAATTATTATTTATAACGATAAATAATCTGAAAGATATTATGGAGTTACATAATCTTGAACCAGCAAACGGAGCAACAAAAAGCTCAAAGCGTATTGGTCGCGGACAAGGATCAGGCAGAGGCGGAACATCGACTCGTGGGCACAAGGGTGCTCAATCGAGGTCAGGTTATAGTAGAAAGCTTGGTTTCGAAGGCGGTCAGATGCCTTTGGTACGTCGGGTTCCAAAGTTCGGTTTTAAAAATATCAATCGCGTTGAATACCATTGTATCAATCTTGATGCTATTCAAAAATTGGTTGATGAATATAAGTTGAATGCGATCGATGTCGACACTTTAATTCAACATGGTCTTGCTTCCAAAAGACAATTGGTGAAAGTTTTGGGCCGTGGTGAATTAACGCGCAAAATCGATATTACTGCTCATGCTTTCTCAGCATCTGCATTGAAAGCTATTGAATCAAATGGTGGCGTTGCCACAAAAATTTAACGGTCGATGAAGCGGTTAATCCAAACTATCCAGAACATCTATAAAATAGAGGAATTGCGTAAGCGAATTCTCTATACGTTAGGTATTGTACTAATCTACCGTCTTGGTGCTCATGTAGTTCTTCCGGGTGTTGATCCCGAGATGCTAACTAATCTAAGAAACCAATCAAGCAGCGGATTACTTGGTCTGTTGAACATGTTCTCAGGTGGTGCATTTGCAAATGCCTCCATCTTTGCACTTGGTATCATGCCCTATATCTCTGCTTCCATTGTGGTTCAGCTATTAGGGATGGCCGTTCCTTATTTTCAGAAATTACAGAAGGAAGGTGAAAGCGGACGTAAAAAAATCAATCAGATTACACGCTGGTTGACTGTTGTTGTCGTAGCTTTGCAGGCTCCGGGTTATATTGCTAATCTGGTAAATCAATTACCGGCAGGGAGTATTTTCCCGTTTGATCCCGGCATCGCCACACCTCCCGTATTTTTCTGGGTTTCTTCAGTGATCATTCTTATATCGGGTACCATGTTTATCATGTGGCTTGGTGAACGTATTACGGATAAAGGAATCGGAAATGGAATTTCATTGATCATTATGATTGGTATTATTGCCCGACTGCCGTTTGCACTGGCTGCCGAATTCGGTTCACGATTGAGTGAAACCGGTGGCGGTGGATTGGTCGTTTTCCTTATCGAAATTGCGGTATTGGTAATGGTGGTTTTGATGTGTATACTTCTTGTTCAGGGTACACGCAGAATTCCCGTACAGTATGCAAAGCGCATCGTTGGAAATAAGCAATACGGTGGTGTAAGACAATATATTCCTCTTAAGGTAAATGCCGCTGGGGTTATGCCGATTATTTTTGCACAGGCGATCATGTTCTTACCTTTGACCTTTTCGGGTTTCCGAAGTACAGAAGGTGTTTCATGGTTTACCCAGACTTTTACAAATATGAACGGATTCTGGTATAATTTCGTTTACGCGATTATGATCGTAATCTTTACATATTTCTATACTGCTATTACGATTCAGCCAAAACAAATGGCTGAGGATATGAAGAAAAACGGAGGATTTATACCGGGCGTAAAACCTGGTAGAAAGACTGCTGAGTTTATTGATGACGTAATGTCAAAAATCACACTACCCGGCTCTCTTTTCCTGGCTTTTGTAGCTATTATGCCAGCGTTAGTACGTGTTTCAGGTGTTAGTACTCAGTTTGCGCAGTTCTATGGTGGTACTTCTTTACTTATCTTGGTAGGTGTTGTTCTTGATACACTTCAGCAAGTAGAGAGTCACCTGTTAATGCGCCATTATGAAGGTTTGACTAAATCCGGTCGGATTAAAGGACGTAATGCATATCCGGCTGCAGGATTTTAAAATTACGTTCGTTCAATGATTGAAATTAAAACTAAAGAAGACATTAGTCTTTTAAGACAAAGTTCTTTACTTGTTGGAAAAACATTGGCTGAAGTAGCCAAATATTTAAAACCAGGTATCCAGACAAAAGAGCTGGATGTGATAGCTGAAACGTTTATTCGCGATTCAGGAGCTATTCCGGCCTTTAAAAATTATGGTAGTTTTCCTGCTACCCTCTGCATCTCTGTTAATGATGAAGTGGTGCACGGAATCCCGGGGAAGCGCATTTTAAAGGATGGGGATATCGTCTCTTTGGATTGCGGAGTTGTTCTGAATGGTTATTATGGCGATTCGGCTTATACCTTTGGTGTAGGCGAAATCAGCCAGGACGTTCGGGACCTTTTAACCAGAACGAAAGAGTCACTTTACCTGGGGATTGAACAGGCAGTAGCGGGAAACCGGATCGGTGATATCGGTTGTGCTGTTCAAACCTATGTTGAGAAATTTGGATATGGCGTTGTTCGTGATTTGGTTGGGCATGGTATTGGAAAGCGGCTGCATGAAAAACCAGAAGTGCCTAATTACGGAAAACGGGGTACAGGAATTATGCTTCAGGAAGGCATGGTTATTTGTATCGAGCCAATGATTAATCTGGGAAAGAAAAGCATCTATCAGGAAGATGATGGATGGACTATCCGTACCAGCGACCGAAAGCCTTCCGCTCATTTCGAACATGAAGTTGCAATCGGTAAAGAAAAGGCTGATATCTTATCAAGTTTTGAGGAAATTGAAAAAGTATTGACAACGAACTAAACCACTAAATTAATGGCTAAGCAAGCATCAATTGAACAAGATGGTGTTGTAATCGAATCGTTGGGTAACGCGATGTTCCGGGTTGAATTGGAAAACGGACATGTTATCACTGCCCATATTTCTGGAAAGATGAGGATGCATTACATCAAAATTCTTCCAGGCGATAAGGTAAAAGTTGAGATGTCTCCTTATGATTTGACCAAAGGCCGGATTTCGTTCAGATACAAATAATGGAATGAGGATATTTAATACATAAAAAAGATGAAGGTCAGAACATCAATAAAGAAAAGGACTCCTGATTGTAAAATCGTACGTCGTAAAGGAGTGTTGTACGTGATTAACAAAAAGAATCCAAAGTACAAACAAAGGCAAGGTTAATTTTTAAATTTAAATTTCAGATTTCATAATATGGCACGTATTGCAGGTATTGATTTACCGAAAAACAAAAGAGGTGAAATCGGCTTAACTTACATCTTTGGAATCGGACGTAAAAGCGCCCAGTTGATTCTTGATGAAGCAGGCGTTGATTGGAACAAAAAAGTGCAGGATTGGGATGATGAAGAGCAAAACAAAATCCGCACCATCATCAACGATAATTTCAAAGTTGAAGGAGCCCTTCGATCTGAAGTTCAGATGAGCATTAAACGTTTAATGGACATCGGTTGCTATCGTGGTATCCGCCATCGTGTAGGTTTGCCTTGTCGTGGTCAATCGACCAAAAACAATGCTCGTACACGTAAAGGTCGGAAGAAGACAGTTGCTAACAAGAAAAAAGCTCCAAGCAAGGGTTAATATTCAGATATTCAAATTTGATTGAAATAATCAGCATATGGCAAAAACCACAAAAACACAATCAAAAAAGCGAGTTGTCAAGGTTGATCCCATCGGAAAAGCTTTTGTTACAGCTACTTTTAATAACATCATTATCTCACTTACCAACAATGCGGGTCAGGTAGTGTCCTGGGCTTCTGCAGGTAAAATGGGATTTAAGGGTTCCAAAAAGAATACACCTTATGCAGCTCAAATGGCAGCGACTGATTGCGCGAAGACTGCATACGACCTTGGCTTACGCAAGGTTAAGGTTTTTGTAAAAGGTCCGGGTTCCGGTCGTGAATCTGCTATTCGTACTTTGCATACTGCAGGCATTGAAGTTATGGAGATTCAGGATATTACACCTCTGCCGCACAATGGTTGCCGTCCTCCTAAAAGAAGAAGGGTATAACACTTTGTGAAAAGTGGAAAATAATGGTTTTTAATAATTTAAGTCAGCTAAAAAATAAGTAAGTATGGCAAGATATATTGGCCCGAAGTCAAAGATCGCCAGAAAGTTCAAAGAAGCAATCTACGGTCACGATAAAAACTTTGAAAAGAAGAACTATCCTCCCGGACAACATGGACAGGCTAGGAAGCGTAAAAAATTGTCAGAATATGGGTCTCAGCTTATGGAAAAACAAAAAGCTAAGTACACCTATGGCATTCTTGAGCGTCAGTTTAGAAACATCTTTGCAAAGGCTGCAAGAAAAACTGGTATCACGGGTACCAATCTTTTGAAATTAATCGAGGCTCGCCTTGATAATGTTGTATATCGTTTAGGTATTGCTCCTACTCGTTCTGCAGCCCGTCAACTTGTTTCTCACTGTCATATTACAGTTAATGGCAGGATCGTTAATATTCCTTCCTTTGAACTGAAACCCGGTGATGTCATTGGCGTAAGAGAAAAATCAAAATCTCTGGAAGTTATCGTCAACAGCCTGGCTTCCCGTAGCAATCAGTTTTCCTGGTTAGAATGGGATGGCAGTACCATGAGCGGTAAATTTGTGAACTTCCCGGAACGCGAAGACATTCCCGAAAATATCCATGAACAATTGATAGTGGAATTGTATTCAAAGTAATAATATTACTTAATTTTATCAGTCAGCAATTACCAATTCAAAGAACAGCACATTTATGGCAATTTTAGCATTTCAAAAGCCGGAAAAGGTCATCATGCTTGAGAGCGATGATTTCAAAGGCGTATTTGAATTCAGACCGCTCGAGCCCGGTTTTGGAATAACAATAGGCAATGCCTTAAGGCGCATTTTGTTGTCATCACTGGAAGGGTATGCTATTACATCTGTCAGGATTGAAGGCGTTGAGCAGGAGTTCTCATCAATCAAAGGCGTGATCGAAGACGTTACAGATATTATTCTTAATCTGAAACAAATCCGCTTTAAACGTCAGATTGAAGGCGAAACCAGTGAAAAAGCGCACATCGTGATCGGCGGTCAAGATGTATTCAAAGCCGAAGATATTAATAGGTTTCTCTCAGTATTTCAGGTACTAAACCCTGAACTGGAGATCTGTCATATGGATCCTTCAGTTAAATTAACCCTTGAGATCAGCATTGACAAGGGAAGAGGTTATGTCCCCGCGGATGAAAATAAGGTTTTAAATGCTCCTGTCAATACTATTTTTATCGATTCAATTCATACCCCGATAAAAAACGTAAAGTTTGCAATTGAGAACTATCGTGTAGAGCAGAAGACTGACTACGAGAAACTGGTTCTTGAGATAACAACCGACGGCTCAATTCACCCCAAAGACGCATTGAAAGAATCTGCAAAGATTCTGATTCAACATTTCATGCTCTTCTCCGATGAAAAAATCTCCATCGACAGTGAAGAAAAAACCGTAACCGAAGAATTTGATGAGACTTCTCTGCACATCAGACAATTGCTTAAGACCAAACTTGTCGACATGGACTTGTCGGTTCGGGCCCTTAACTGTCTGAAAGCAGCTGATGTTGAAACATTGGGTGACCTGGTTGCATTTAATAAAAATGATTTGTTGAAGTTCCGTAATTTCGGTAAGAAATCACTCACTGAACTCGAAGAGTTGGTGAAATCCAAGACACTGGAATTCGGGATGAATGTTGCCAAGTATAAATTAGATAAGGAATAATCGCAATGAGACACAGAAAAGGTATCAATCATTTAGGAAGAACCAGCGATCATCGTCACGCGATGTTGTCGAATATGGCCGCTTCTCTCATTCTGCATAAACGCATCACTACAACACTTGCCAAGGCAAAGGCGCTTCGTTCTTATGTTGAACCGTTGATTACAAAGTCAAAGGATACTTCAACCCATTCACAACGAGTTGTTTTCAGCTATCTGCAAAATAAGCAAGCCGTTCACGAACTGTTTTATAATGTATCAGGGAAAATCGCAACCCGTCCGGGTGGTTACACCCGCATTCTTAAGACAGGCCTTCGTTTAGGCGATAGTTCAGAGATGTGTATGATGGAACTTGTAGATTTCAATACAACTTACAATGTTGTTAAGGAAACTGCTAAAAAGGCTCCGCGGACACGTCGTGGTAGTCGTAAAAAAGAAACAACAGCAGCTGCCGAACCTGAGGTAAAACCACAGGCTCCTGAAGAAAAAGCTGCAGAAGGCGATTCAAGCGAAGAACAATAACATCTGATTTTGTTATAATAAAGAGGATAAAGTTTAATCACTTTGTCCTCTTTTGTGTTTATTATATTTCCTCATTTTTTAATTTTAAGGTTTTTCTATAATTCATTTATCTTTGTTTTAAGCCGGGATTAATTTTAATAATTACTTTAAAAAAAGCGTTTAAAATGAGTTCAATTGCAAATGTTTTCGCACGTCAGATCCTCGACTCACGAGGAAACCCAACTGTTGAAGTTGATGTCATTACTTCTGAAGGTATTTTAGGCCGGGCAGCAGTCCCTTCTGGCGCCTCTACCGGCGTTCACGAAGCTGTCGAACTGCGTGATGATGATAAGTCTCTTTTCCTTGGAAAAGGTGTTCTCAAGGCTGTTCATAATGTCAATACAATCATCAACGAAGAGTTGAAAGGGATGATTGTTACAGAACAGAATGAAATAGACCGTAAAATGAATGAACTTGATGGCACACCCAATAAGGGCAACCTGGGCGCAAATGCGATCCTTGGTGTGTCGTTAGCCTGTGCCCATGCTGCTGCCCTGGAAACAAATCAATATCTGTTTCGTTACGTTGGGGGTGTAAATGCAAATACGCTTCCGATTCCCATGATGAACATCATCAATGGCGGGTCACATGCCGATAATTCAATCGACTTCCAGGAATTCATGATCATGCCCGTTGGCGCAGATACTTTTAGTCAGGCTATACGCATGGGGGCAGAAGTATTTCATAACCTGAAGTCTGTTCTCAAAAAGGCGGGATATTCTACGAATGTTGGAGACGAAGGTGGGTTTGCACCAAACCTTAAATCAAATGAAGAAGGCGTTCAGGTCATTCTTCAGGCAATAGAACAAGCAGGTTATAAGCCGGGTGTCGATGTTTGTCTTGCACTTGATCCTGCTTCATCGGAATATTATATCCCGGAAGAGAATGTGTATCACCTGCATAAATCAACCGGAGATAAATTGACCCCGCCACAGATGGTTGCTTACTGGAAGGAATGGTCCAATAAATACCCTATAATCTCTATTGAAGACGGTATGGCAGAAGACGATTGGGATGGCTGGAAATTGTTGACCGATACTTTGGGAAAAACGGTTAATCTGGTCGGCGACGATCTGTTTGTTACCAATTCAAAACGTTTACAGATGGGCATTGACAGGGGGGTAGCCAATTCAATTCTGGTTAAGGTAAACCAAATCGGGACATTGAGCGAAACTATTGATGCCGTTAATCTGGCTTACCGAAATTCGTATACCGCCATCATGAGCCACCGTTCAGGCGAAACTGAAGATACCACTATTGCCGACCTTGCCGTAGCATTGAATACCGGACTTATCAAGACAGGTTCTGCAAGCCGGACTGATCGTATCGCTAAATACAATCAACTGCTTCGTATTGAAGAGACGCTGGGTGAATCTGCAATTTATCTGGGTAAAAAGTTTAAATACGTAAAATAACAATTCATTCAGATCATAAAAAAAGAGACTACTTCATGTAGTCTCTTTTTTTATGATCTGAATATTTTTGTCAACTTAATCTTCAGAAGTTCTGAATCATCTTATTTCTTAAGCTGTACTTTGGGCTTATTAACAGCCGCTGTTTTCGGCGTATGGTTTACCAGGTCAGTCGGCTTTGCCACAGCATGAGCAGCTGCCGCAGATGCTGCCTGACGTATAGCCATTGTTCGTGCATAATTGTCCCAAACCCATGGGTGCATCAATAGTTGATAACGACCTGGTTTCACTTCCGAAGGATTTCCAATCCATGATGGAATACTGTTATCACTCAAATAAGTAAGGTAATTGGCTATCCAGGTATTGTAAGTATCAAACAAATAAGCCCCGCTATGTAAAAGAGAAAGCTGATCAAGAATAACCTGGTTGTTTAATACATAATTGATTGCTGCATGGCTACCGTGAGATGCATAATATCTTGGCTTAAGCCCCGTTGCAGTTTCCCATTTCGAATTATAAATTTTCAGTACCTCGATCATCCTTTCGTTCATCCCTTTCAGATTCATGGAGTCTTTCGTCTTAACCTTGATGGTTGTTCCGATTCCGGATGCGGATGAATCGTTGGATACATTTATTTCATAGCATTCATCAAAGATCGACTTCAATGCGGTCACATCTTTGTCTTTCCATGACGGCGCATCATAATAAAGATATAGATCATTGGCCGAAATGTGTGGTTGTACATCGACGGTGTCTTTTTTCAGCAGGTTTATAAAATCAAGATATTGTTGCTGAAGATAGAGATCACTCATTTCAGTCGGATCATTCCATTGCACGAAATAAGTAGCTACCCGTTTTCCTAACAGGTTCTTTTCAATCTCATTTGCTTTGACGGCACCTTCGATATCGCGTCCATGAATATCGTGGCGGATTACGATTAATTTTTGAGGGAGTTTTGATTTATCGGCATAATAAAATTTTTCAAAGTCCCAGAAAACGTAACCCTGCTTTTTCATGGTTGAAATAAAATTGTAATAAAAGGGCATACCAAACTTTTCATTTACGGTTGATGTGTCTGTTCCCTTTGGCTTGCTCGTATCTGCAGGAACTGTGGCATCTGCAGACTTTCCACAACTAAGTGACGTTAACAGGAATATTCCTGTTATAAGGCTCATTATACGTTCAAACATGTTTAGGCTTTTTTTCTCGCTTACAAATTAAAACTATTTTGACGTAAGTCTAACATACTGTGGGAAATATTTATGAATTTTTTATAAAAAAATTTAATCTATTCCGCTTTTATAATATCGAAATGCAATAAAAAGAAAGCTGCGTTTGGATCATAAATATATGTCTTGTAATATGTTAAAGAAACGTTAACGCATTGACAGGTGATGTGATAAAAAAGAAAATCCCGGTTTAATGGGACCAAAAAAACCGGGATTGGGTAAAGCAACAATAATATTGCAGTAGATTAGTAAAGCACACCTGTGAGAAAGATAGTCCCTGAGGAAGGAATCATGAAAAATTATTCTATTTTATCAATACTTTGGGGTTTGAGGTTTCATTGGCTAAAATATTTTTACCTTCTTTTGCACATGCCGGGCATGATAAATACTGATCCGGAAATTCATAACCGCATCTTCTGCATTTGACCAGTTTGACTTTGACCTCAGGTGTCTTTGGGGAAAAAGCAACAACGAGCAAAGCAATCAATGGGGTGAAAAGTACAGCGATGTGAAAAGTTCTTTGGGCACCAACTTTTTTGTTCTCAGCAATAGATGCGACTCCAAAACAAGACAAAATGTAAGAAGCAGAAAAAACTATTGGTATAAGCATTGTATGATTTTTAAATAATTATTTTAATAAAGCTAACTACATATTGATCAACAAAAGTATGCTTAATATAGTTTTTTGCAAATCAAAACCCGACTTATTGTATGAACCCCCCCTTTTTTTGGATGAAACCACTAATTATTTTTTTTGACCCCTCAAAAGCGACTAAAAAAGCTCCATTTTGAAATGAAAAAAATCCCTTGCTGAATTTTGAGGATGCAAATCTGAAAAAGAAAGCATGAGCGTATATCAAAAAATTAAGACGCATTTTTTCTTATTGCGCCACCAAAAAACATTTCATGATCATTTGGGGGCACTCCGAAAAGTTGAACGTAGCGGTATTGATGTTTTTATTCAATAGCGGAGGAAACTTCCATTTTCAAGCTATCCCCAAAAAGCCTGGAATCAGTATGGGAAAATTCCACAAAAACAGTATGGCTTTTGTGACTAAAGTAATTGAGGATGTCAGGATAAAGCATTTGTTCTAGATAGCTAACAATATGACATGCAAATGCTTTTAAGTTCTTTACACCATCTATAGGCTGCAACTGCATTTCTGAATGGCATATTTTTTGCGCTGTCATGAGTATACTTTTTTGTTCCAATTGTTGCAGCTTCCGATCCAATCACGAAGGGGAAAAAAGCAAGTTTAAAAAGTATCCGAAATTGATGGTAAAAAGGTAGTAAAATTTAGGTTTAAAGGATCCTTAAAGGATACTTTATGGATACTTGAAGGATACTTTATGGATACCCTTAGAGTATCTATAAAGTATTCTTCAACTATGAATCAATTTTTTTTCAATTATCCTGGTTACCTGCTGTGTAGGGTAAGTTTTGGAACATGTTTCCTGAGGGGTGGAATTGTCCTGTAATTCTATTAAAAAAGATCCCTTCTCCCTATCTCTCAACAAATTTTATAGAAGATGATTTATTCGAGGCATAAAGTTAATTTCTTTTTTAAACAGATGAACGGATACCCCTGAATTTTTGGATGAACGCCCCGTCTTTTAAGCGTTATCTGAAAGTTGGGGGATTAAGGTATTTTCTTTTAACAGTTATGGAAAGTTACAGCGAAGAAGCCCATAGCCTGTTAAACATGGCCTTGCCTAAAGGCATTTTAGGGATCAGTCGTATAAGCCAGGATGCAGACAGACAAAGAAAAAAAAATGATCCTTTAATTCTGTATGGATTTTACACTTTATTGACAACTCAGTCAGCGAAAGAACTTGAAAAACAGATTAAAAGAGCTGATAAACAGGTGTTAATATTTAGATCGGGCTTATAGTTTTGGGTCTCAATAGTCGAGTGTCTCCAGAATTTTAATTTGTTCCGGGGGAATCGGAAATTCAAATTCATCGATACCGGTTGCAATATGGCAAACTTTGGTACGACGGTTAACACGGTCAAGAAATTTGAGGTTAATGATAACCGAACGGTTAACTCTGAAAAAATCATTGGCCGATAGTTCTTCTTCCAACTGGCCAAGGTTTTGAGTAACAGTCTCTTCTTTCCCGTTGAGCAAATAGATCTTGGTGTAGTTACCCTCGGCTTTCATGAAAATGATTTCGCTCAAAATGATGAAGATGAATCCGTTTCGCGTATAAAAGCGCAACCGGGGTTTGTTGTTGATCGTTTTTAAAAGCGTTTCCATTTTTTTGCTCATATCTGTCTTTGTCTTTTTTACAGATTGAAAACGGGTTATTGCTTTTCTGAATTCTTCTTCATTGATGGGTTTTAGTAAATAATCAAATGCTGCATGTTTTACAGCCTGTATGGCATACTGATCATATGCCGTGACAAAAATAATCTGTGAGTTTATTTTCAAATTATGTAAAGCTTCTGCAAGTTCGAAACCACTTTTCTTGGGCATATGGATATCCAGGAAAATTAAATCCGGTGAATCAAAGGCAATATGGCCAATTGCTTCATCAACACTACCCACCTGAGCCATGACATGCATGTTGGGGTATTCATCAAGCAGTGTTATTAGCAGATCCCTGGCTTCGGGTTCATCATCGACAATTATTACTTTAAAATCTTCTTCCATCGAAAAAGTGAAATTATTTACATAAAAGGATAGTGCTTTAAATCATATTAATCTTTTCAAATGTATGGACTTCTTATTTATTATGCAATCTATTTTTGGTCAAAAAAATTGTTTGTTTGTTTTATTGTTAACTTTGAGTTATTGTTTCATGTTGTATATAAGTCTGGCTTTAAATAAAATCTGGTATCATGATAGGGGAACATCTCTGGCTGGGAAACACGGGAAAATTCTTATTGCTGCTTTCCTTTTTCATGGCGCTTTTTTCCGGTATAGTCTATTCATTTGGTACACGATTAACGCAAAAGGATGAAATATTACGTTTTAACAAAACCGGTAAATGGGGCTTTTTTCTTCATGCCATTTCGTTAATAATGTCATGCTTTGTCCTTGTAATTCTGATATTTAACCATTATTTTGAATATGCTTATGTCTGGAAATATTCTTCTGTTCAGATGCCCTTACGTTACACCATTGCCTGCTTTTGGGCCGGACAGGAAGGCAGTATTATGTTATGGGCATTTTGGCAGGCATTGTTGGGACTGGTCGTAATGGTCACGATCCGGAATGCGGAACCTCGTGTCATGGCTGTGATTGCATTTGCTCAGACTGCGATTTTAACCACCCTGCTGGGCATTAATGTTGGCTCCATTCATTTAGGCACAAGTCCTTTTACTTTGTTGCGCGATCTTCCTGAAAGTGTTGGGAACCCATTTTTTAGTAATCCGGCTTACCTTTCTTCTATTCAGGATGGAGTGGGGCTTAATCCTCTGCTCGAAAATATCTGGATGATCATTCATCCTCCGGTTTTATTTCTGGGCTATGCATCTGCCCTGATACCATTTGCATTTGCGTTGTCTTTCCTGTGGAAAGGAAACTATATTCAGGGGCTCAATCATGGAATAACCTGGACCATTTGGTCCGTGTTTACTCTTGCATCAGGCATTGTCATTGGAGGAGCCTGGGCTTATAAGTCATTGACATTCGGAGGCTTCTGGTCATGGGATCCGGTGGAAAATGCTTCTCTCGTCCCCTTGTTGCTGATGATCGCAAGCCTCCATTTTCAGATCGTTGCACACAAGCAAAATCATTATTTTGGTTGGGCATTCGGTTTTATGATCATTTCGTACATCATGGTTTGGTATGCGTCGTATCTGACCCGAAGCGGTATTCTGGGGCAAACATCCGTACATGCATTTGGCGACAATGGCATGTCGTTGCACCTGCTCCTGATAACCTGCATTTTTATCCTGGCAGGGATATTTTTATTGGCACTCCGATATAAACAATTACCCAAAAAGCAAGGACCAGATGCTGTTTTGACTAAAGACTTTTTCATGCTAGCCGGTTGCATGGTATTGGCATTGTCCGCATTCCAGATTACAATGGCAACCTCCATTCCCATTTGGAATAAACTTTTCGGATTACAAATTGCGCTGCCGTTGGATCCGGTTCGTTTTTATAACAGCTGGCAGGCACCATTTACGATTATTGTTCTGTCGATAATTGCAGGATTACAATATGTGCATTATCATCAGTATAAATCAAAAGCAGCGCTGAAGCAATTCATCGCTGCAATAGTAATTGCTTTTATATTGACAATCATAATATTGCTTCTTACTGATTATACAAGGCCGATTGTTATCGCTTTGTTTTTTGCAGCTATACTCGCCATAACGACATCAGCAACAACGTTTTTAAATTATAAGGCCGGGTTATATACTTCCGGTTCTGTTGTTTCCCACATTGGGTTTGCTGTGTTTATTTCAGGAATCATACTGGCTTTTTCAAATCCCCGCACCATATCCAGCATTGGTAAGAATATGAATGGCACCGGTTACAATCAGCCACAGGGTGGAAATGTCGTGCTGCTTCGGAATAAAACCGTAAAACTTGCCCAATACTATGTGGTCTATAGCAACCGTTTGGTAAAAGGAGCAGAAACACTTTATCAGGTTGACTTTTATCGCGATGCCGGAACCAGAGATAAGTCGTTCACACTTTATCCGACCATCAGGCAAAGCGAGAAGATGGGGAATGTCTTTAACCCGGCTACTCATAATTTCATTGATAAAGATGTATATGCATTTGTAAGTCACGCCGGACTTCTGGGCGCCGACAATGAAACGGAGGTTGATGAAATAGCCTCAAACCGGGAAGATGTGCCACACGGAATAATTAATGCAAACAATTTTAACCTGTTATCCAAACAATATATCGGCTTAAAACAAAAGCTTGTTTATGGGTCGTATACGATTTCACTCGACAGCATATGGGTAAACGTTAAAGACAAGGATTATAAGGATGTTGATATCTTTGCCGGATTGACCGTAGGGCATCCTGCTA
>JAUZOX010000030.1 GCA_030706265.1 Bacteroidota bacterium
AGTGAAAAGCCGTTTACTAATTTTTTCATGGGCGTGTTTTTTGTATATCTCAAAGATACAAACTATTTTACGCTTCTAAACATACGGCTCCATCTTATTTTGCCACCCAGCAAAGATTTGTTTTTATCAAGCGACAGCCATACGTAAGAAGCCTTCCCCACGATATGATCAAGAGGAACAAATCCCCAGTAACGTGAATCGGCCGAATTATGCCTGTTATCTCCCATCATCCAGTAGTAGTCCATCTTGAAAGTATAGCTTTTGGCCGGTTTCCCATTGATGAAAATATCGTTTCCTTTTATGACCAGATTATTTCTTTCGTAATTGCTGATAATCCGTTTGTACAAGCAAATATTCTTAATGTTCAAGGGAATCGTCACACCGGCCTTAGGAATCCAGATGGGTCCAAAATTATCACGATTCCAATTGTAGGTGGAATCATAGGGAAATATATCCTTAGACCATTGAGCCTTTGGCGAAACTTCTCTTTCAATACCCTTCACAAAGGGCAATTGTCTGAGCTTTTCTGCCGTACTCTTTGTAAGTGTCATCAGGAAAGTGACATCGTCTTCGGGTAATATGTCTTCAGTGATGTCAAGATCGCTCAACAGTTTACTGTTAAAACGGCTGCCATCGGTACGAACACGATAAGTGGATTGTGAATGAGGCGGCAAAGTTTGTATTTGTCTGTTCAGGTAAACTTGCTGGTCGATGATTTGAAGCGTATCACCCGGGAGTCCAATACACCTTTTGATATAATTTTCTCTTTTATCTACCGGGCGGGAAATGATATCACCGAAGGTTTCAGGCTCAGAGTTTACCCTGTTCCATCCATATTCACGAACCAGACGATAATAACTATCTTCCTGTACCTTCAGCGCTACGGTGTCGCCGTCGGGATAATTAAATACGACCACATCGCCATGCTTTATCTTTTCAAAGCCGGGAAACCGGTAATAGGGTAGTTTGATCCATTCAAGGAAAGACTTGGTATATTGGGTCAGTGGTAAAGTGTGATGCACAAAAGGAAAAGAGAGGGGGGTATTGGGTACCTTGGGGCCGTATGCAATCTTGCTCACCAGGAGGAAATCACCGACCATCAACGATTTCTCCATTGAGGAAGTCGGAATCGTATACATTTCGAAAATAAACATGCGGATGATGCTTGCGGCAATGACGGCAAACAAGATGGCATCGACCCATTCTCTGGTCGTGGTTTTTTTGACTTTTGGACGGACGCTGATCGGAATATACTGTTCAGTAGCTGAAAAACCAAGCCATGGCAGGTAAACAAAAGGGAACAAGACTGCGATAATTTCATCCACAAGTCTGAATTTTCCATATGTTTTAACCATTTCGACAACCATGAGCATTACCATGAATGCATTGAAGAATGGAATCACCAAAAATATAAACCACCAATTGGGCTTCTCAATAATTTTCAGCCAGATAAAGTAGTTGTAAACAGGTATCACCGATTTCCATCCCTGATGACCTGCCTTTTCATAATTCTTCCATGCAATGACAGGGAAAAACACGAAAATTAATGTTAAAAGAAGGTTTAAACTCATTGTCTTTTTCTAATTCGTTATGGTGTGATATTTATTATACGAAAATTGTGTTCACTTTATTGTCTTGGATATATTGATTATTAATAATTATGCATTATTAAAATAAAAACTAAAGATTTAATAAATCTTTCATCGTATATATTCCTTTTTTATCTTTAATCCATTCGGCGGCGATGACGGCACCCATGGCTAAACCACGCCGTCCTTTTGCAGTATGGGTTATTTCAATGATGTCGTTTGGCGATTCCCAACAAACCGAGTGTATTCCCGGCGTGTTCCGATGACGGACGGGGTGAATATAGAGTTCCTGTTTTTGGGCAGGCAAATCAATAGTCCATTTTGTCTTTAAACTGTTATTAGCCAATATGTCTTCTGCAAGGGTAATCGCTGTTCCGCTGGGAGCATCGGCTTTATATATATGGTGCGTTTCTTCCATGACGACGTCATATTCATGATGGGCATTCATCAGCTGCGCTAACTTTTTGTTTACGATCATAAACAGATTCACACCAATGCTGAAATTTGTGGCATAGAAAAAAGTGCCGTTTTTTTCATTGCAAAGATTTGTGATTGATTCAAATTCAGCGTACCAGCCTGTAGTTCCGCAAACCAATGGAATGCCCGAATTGAGTACACGCCGAATGTTGCCTAAGGCAACCGAGGGATGTGAAAATTCGATGGCTACATCTGCTGATTCAACCAATCCAAGTCTTTCAGACCATTCAGTTTCATTGTCAATTGTTACAATTACCTGATGTCCACGCTCAAGCACCACTTGCTCAATTTCGTGACCCATCTTGCCGTATCCGATGATCGCTATTTTCATAAGAAAATAATTTTAATAAATATGTCTTATGGAACTCGCATGTAAGATTTTCATCCTTGTTTGTGATTTTCAAACATGCTCGGTTCATTCTTGTTTGTGATCTTCAAACATGCTCGCTTCATGATGTGATTCCAAATAATTAAGAAAGGGCAAATATAGTAAATCCCTTAAAATGAAAAGCAAAGTGAAACACCTGTTACGCCGGGAATCAATTTTGAGGGTTGTTGTACAAATGGTTTGACGTTGAGTGACAGATTATCACTGACATCAAAATTAAAAAAATGGGCGTCTACCTGTGCATCGATTGCAACCAAAATATAGGCTGCTCCGGATATGATGTAGGTTAATTCAAGATTACGCCGGTAATAATCGCGTCCGGAAAGCAAAAGGGTTTCGTTCTTATTGTAACGGGTGACATAATCATTGACGGGCGGTGCATTTTCGTTGCCCGGAGTCGTTACGAAGTTGTAAGCATCCCTGAATTTAACGTATTCGGCATGATTCGTTTTAAAGAAATAGGCTAGTGCACCAAATCCTCCATATACAATAGGCAATTTCCAGTATTTATGGTTATAAATCTGACCCAGTCCCGGGCAAATTAAAGAAAGGTAAGTTGCTTTACGGGGAGAATGCTTTTTAATAAAGGTAGTATCGGTAATTTTTTTGGTAGGAGCAAATTTTATGGGTGCCGGGATGCTATCAGTTGCAGGTTTGACCTGGCCCGAGATGGGCTGGATCAGGATAAACCCGATCAAAAAAAGTAACGAAGCTTTACGATGAAACAAAACTTCGCCTATTCCATTTACACATTTTAAAAAGACTTTGAACATTTTGGCTTATTCAGTTGGATCACCCAACAAGGTTAAAATCCTGTTCAACTCATTATCGTTCTTAAAGGTAATCACAATGGATCCTTTTCCTTTTTCATTCCGATGAAGATCAACTTTAGTGCCAAACCTATTGTTGAGTCTGTTTTTCGAAGCCTTGAGCGGTTCGGGCAGTTCGATTGTCTTTTCGGCTTTCGTTTCGGTTTCCTTATTCAGATTACGAACGATCAGTTCGGTTTCGCGAACCGATAACCCCTTGTTGATAATGTTTTTGGCGATTGCCAACTGGGTCAGGGTATCATCTATGGTGATCAAGGCACGGGCATGCCCCATGCTGATGAGGCCATCGCGGATAATGACCTGTACATCGGGTGCAAGCTTTAATAAACGGATAAAGTTGGAAACAGTAGTTCTGTTTTTCCCAACCCGTTCGCTGAGTTGTTCTTGCGTAAGGTTACATTCGTCCAGTAAACGCTGAAAGCTGATGGCAACTTCAATCGAATTCAGCTGTTCCCGCTGAATGTTTTCAACCAGCGCCATTTCAAGCATTTGTTGATCGTTTGCAACCCTGATGTAAGCAGGGATTTCTTCAAGCCCGGCTAATTTGGATGCACGCAAACGCCTTTCTCCCGAGATGAGCTGGTATTTGTCGTACCCCATCTTCCGGACTGTAATGGGTTGAATGATGCCTTGTTCTTTAATGGAGTGGGCTAAGTCGGATAAACTATCTTCTTCAAACTGATCCCTGGGTTGAAAAGGATTGGTTTCGATCAGGTCGATCGGAATGCTTGCGACGGCGCCAACTACAAATTCCCCGGAAATGTCCTTAGACGTAATATCGGTTTCAGGACTTGAAAGAATGGCACTTAAGCCGCGGCCAAGTGCTTTTTTCTTATTATTGTTTATCATCAGGCTTTAATTTTTTTGTCCGAATCACTGATTTTAGTCAGCGCATTATTCTGTAAAATCTCACGGGCCAGGTTGAGGTAATTAACAGCACCAGTACTGTTTACATCGTGCATGATAATCGACTCACCAAAACTGGGAGCTTCACCCAGTTTTGTATTGCGATTAATAATTGTATCAAAAACCATCTGTTGAAAATGTGTCTTTACTTCTTCTACAACCTGATTGGCTAACCGCAACCGGGCATCATACATGGTAAGGACAATTCCTTCGATTTCAAGGTCGGTGTTTAACCTGGATTGAACAATTTTAATCGTATTCAAAAGCTTACCTAACCCTTCGAGCGCGAAATATTCACATTGTACGGGAATAATGACTGAATCGGCAGCTGTTAAGGCGTTCACCGTAATCAGACCAAGTGACGGTGAACAGTCTATAATGATAAAATCATACTCATCCTTGACTTTTGTGATCACTCTGCGCATCATCTTTTCACGGTTGGGCAGTCCTATCATTTCTATTTCTGCGCCAACCAGGTCAATATGTGCAGGCAATAAATCAAGATTCGGAGTACTTGTTTTTAAAATAATGTTCCGCGGATCAATATCATCGATGATGCATTCGTAAACACTAGTCTTAATATTTTTAGTGTCGAAGCCCACTCCTGAAGTAGCATTAGCCTGTGGATCTGCATCGATGAGGAGCGTCTTGTACTCTAAAACCGCGAAAGCAGCGGCAAGATTAATGGCAGAAGTGGTTTTACCCACACCACCTTTCTGATTAGCGATTGCGATGACCTTTGCCATAATTCTGTTGATTTAGAGTGTTTTAACAGTTAAAAGACAGTTCTAAAATAGCCTTTTATCTGCTTACAAAAGTACGACTTTAGGATAAACCAAAACGGGTCGTGATGGAAAAAATAGAAGAATGTTATTAACCACAAAAAAACAGTTCATTCGAACTGTTTTTTTAAATCATACCCAACATTCAATTTATGAATTAATTGAAAGATCTTCAAAATTGAGATCCACTTGTGATTCTTCAAGCAGATTCTCATCCCTCATTGGGGGCTCATGACCGGATTCAATAAATTCAATCACATCACTCAACCCATTTGCAAACTTTTCAAAATCTTCTTTGTAAAGAAAAATCTTATGTTTCTCATAAGAATAATTCCCGGTTGCAGAGTCGTACCGTCTTTTACTTTCAGTAATAGTAATATACGGCTTATCATCTGACGTTGTTTTTACATCAAAAAAGTAGGTCCGCCTACCTGCTTTTACTGCTCTAGAAAAAATTTCGTCTTTGTGTTCTTTTGAATTAATTTCTTCCATTTTAAGTTTATTTAAAACTAAAAAGCCTTTTTATATTTAATTCTGTAGAGGCAAAATTAAAAATAATCTCTGATTTTACAATTTTATTTAGCTCATATAGAAAATATTGGTGCGGGCAATGATAATTATCCAATCATTTGACGGTTAACAGAATGGAAAAAGAAATTTTAGACAACTGATCACGTATGTATGAAAAAGATAATATTCTGAATAATAGTGTGATGATGTCAAGGTGGACAAGATGAACATTCTGAAAGCAGTAGTAATTTGATCCTCTCTCCTCAGATTTGATGCGAATGCATCAGAAACGCAATACCTAAAATTATTGAATGAATATATCATGGTTATTCCTCAGCATAGAAAATATGCCAGAACATCGCACTTCTGAAGCTTTGACGATCAGGCCTATAGCCTATCATCCTATGCAGAAATTTTTGATGACTTCAATGAATTTTTGAGGATGAGTAATATGGGGAACATGTGCCGCCCCTTGATAAATTAACCGTTTTGAATGAGAAATTGAGTTTGCAAGTTTGTCGTTGACCTTATGAAATATGGCTGGGCTTAGCGCACCATTACTTAATAACGTTGGTTTTTTAAAATTGGTGATCAGGCTCAGATCAAAGTCGATACTTGCAGGATCCGTTATTTGTTTGTACCAGATCATGGCGTTATCGATGAAAATCTGATGCATCTTATCAGACAGCTTTTCCCATCCTCCAGTTCCAATGCCAATTGTTTCAACATATTGTTTTGCAGCTGCTTCAATGTTGTTGTTTTTAAAATAATTCAATACGGCCTCCATCCGGTTGTCGAATGCCAACCATTCCACCTGGGCTTGTTGATCTTCTTTTAATAAGCCAAAAAGGGGCGGGTCGTTGACAATCATCGTTTTAAAAAGATCGGGCCGTTGTGTGGCAGTCCAAAGTATGATTGATGCACCAAACAAATTGCCCGCGATATGGGCAGAAGAGATGTGAAGATATTCGATTAATTTAATCAGATCCCAGGCATCGTTTTTGAAACTGCTTTTCATATCAGGAGCTTTACTAAGACTATACCCCCTCCGGTCAAAGGTCAATACCCGAAATGACTTTGCCAGTTCATTCACGACGCCATCCCAGTTGTGATGATCACCCCAGGATCCATGGACCAGGATGAGCGTCTCACCTTTATCTCCCGTTATCTTCCAATAAATATCAATGTCATTTATTTTTTCAACAGGCATCTGCGGTCTTTTTTACGTTGGAAAAAAATATTTTGAATTCTTACTTGTGCATTAATTGGGTTAAAACAAGCATTGTTTGGTTTTGTTTAATTGGCGTCTGAAATTAATGGTGAGCTTTTTTTATAATAAGTTGATAACTAATTTAAAAGAATAATCCTGTTGGCTGAATTGAACCAACTTTTTGATGCATTCGTGTATGTAATGATGCTTTGATGGGGTCTTCAAGTGTGACACCTTCAAGGTTTATTCATTTTTAAACCGCTTCCTGCAAACCGATCGCAAGCCAGATATTTCTTCTTATTTCCAACAAAGGACTCCAGCGCCAGTAAAGGCTGCCCTGAAATCGTTTTTTGGGGAATAATCATTAAAAAAAACCTATGACAAGATCATAAGACTACATTCCAAGGCGTCTTTGAGGCCTTAACCCTTTACATCATCGCAAGCATGTTATAACGGTAAGGAAAGTAGTGAAAAATTTTAAAGAAGGGTTTATTTAAGTTTATTTCCGTAATAGGAAACGAGCATGTTTGGAAAACACAAACACCGATGAACCGAGCATTTATGCGAGCTCTATACGACCAATTAATAAAATAATCATCGTATAAAAATTATCTATGCGAGTTCCATAAGACCTATTTAATTAAATTATTTTCAGATGAAAAACCACAGGGATAATACAAAACGACAAGCAGTGCGCTATCCAAAAGTTTTGGCAAAAAGAAACAGTCTCTTTTGCATTGTTTCAATAAAAAATAAAAACGGGCATATTGGGCAAGTTTAATCTGCTTAAGTTTATCTCAACCAACGGATTGGATATGTCGGGAGCAATTGAACGTATCATATTTTTAAACCGAACAGCAAAGAATTATGTTTTATCATAATCTGTTTGAAAGAGTGAATCTGACGGTTCAAATCTATTAATGCGTGATAAAGTGAATGCCGAATCAGAAAAAGTAGTACCTTTGCGTTTTATTTTTTGTCTAACCTAATTGTTCATTCTCATAGGATATGCTTACCAGAAGGCAATTTCGAATTAAAGTTTTACAAGCCGTTTATGCTTTCCATCAAGGTGAAGGTGAGCGTATAGACGTAGCCGAACGGCAGTTGCTGAAAAGCATAGAACGCATTCACGAACTTTACATTTATCAACTTTCACTCCTTGTTGAGTTAACGGACTTCTTTAAGACCCGGCTTGAAGAGTCCAAAAGCAAATTTCTTCCTTCTCAGGAAGATTTAAACCCCAACACCCGCTTTGTCGATAATCTCTTTATGAGCCAGTTGTCTTCAAATGTTCATCTTCTCAAATACCGTGAGCAGTTTAAGATTTCATGGAATGAAGAAATGGAGTTGATTAGAAAGTTTTATCAGGCAGTCAGAGAATCGGATTTTTATAAAAACTACATGTCGAATCCTGAATGTGGTTATAAAGATGATAAGGATGTCTTTCTGCGTATTTTCAACGATATTATTGCTGAATCTTCAGTACTTCAGAGTATTTATGAAGAGAAGAGCATTTACTGGATCGATGACCTTGAGCTTGCAAACTTTATGGTAAATAAAACCATCAAGGGATACAGAGCCACATGGGATAATCTGGCAGAACTTCCTTATGTATATAAGTCCAATGACAGTAATGATCCGGATAGTGACAAAGAGTTTGTCGTTCGGCTTTTCAGGAAGACTATTGTAAACAATGACGAGTTGGAAAAGTTGGTTGATCAGAAAGCCCAGAACTGGGATGTAGAACGAATAGCCATCATCGATATACTGCTTTTGAAAATGGCATTGGCCGAACTTATTGAATTTCCAAGCATTCCGGTGAAAGTTACACTCAATGAATATATTGAACTTGCCAAGATTTACAGTTCACCCCGAAGCAATGTTTTTATCAATGGGATTCTCGATAAGCTCATTCTTGAACTAAAGGAAAACGGACGCATTGTTAAATCGGGCAGGGGTTTAATGGAATAAACAGAGGGGATCATATTTCCAATCATATTTTCAAATTAATTGGATACGAAACTTGACTGTTGAGCTTTTATTTTTCTAAATTTGTACGTTTAAATGTTATGATAATGACACCTGCTTTTCGTTTTTCCATCATTGTTTGCCTTTTAATGGTATTGGTTTCATGTAAACCCAATGTGAAGGGAAATGTTACCTCTGTAAAGGAAATTTCGACTCCGGGGCAGGCTCAGATCAAGTTTGAAACCGATATGCACGATTTCGGCGAGGTTATTGAGGGTGAAAAAGTTTCATATAGCTTTAAATTTACCAACATCGGCAAGGGGCCGCTGGTCATTACCGGGATTGCCTCATCCTGCGGATGTACTGTCGGTGAATATACTCATGATACTATCAAATCGGGCAAGCAAGGTGATGTCATCGTCAGTTTTGATAGTTGGAATCGTTTGGGCTTTCAACAAAAATCAGTTACCGTAAATTCGAATACCAATCCTTCTTTTCAGATGTTACGGATAAAGGCAACGGTAATTCCCGCTAATTCAAATAATAAATAAATATTGTATAACTTAAACAACATTGATAATGAATCTATTAAGTGTCTTGTTGCAGGCTGGAGCTTCAGCTCCCGCAGCTGGTAGCCCCTATGCTTCATTGGGCTTTATCCTTTTAATTATCGTGATTTTTTATCTGTTCTTCATTCGTCCGCAGATAAAACGTACAAAGGATCAGAAGAAATTCAGAGAAGCACTTAAAAAAGGGGATAAAGTAATAACCATTGGCGGTATTCATGGTAAAATCGTTGAAGTCCAGGATACTACTTTCACCATTGAAGTTGAAGGCGGTAATCGTCTGAAAATGGAGAAATCTGCAATTGCTACAAGTGAACAGGATCAAATTCAACAAACACCGGGTAATTAATGCCTGAGTAAAGCCGATAATAAATTTTAAGTGTGAAAGCTGATAACACTAACCGGGAAAAGCATATACAAAAATTTGCAAATGCCCGGTTGCGTTATCAGTTTTTTGTTTCTGTCGTATGCCTTATCGCTTCCATCTCTTTTTGGATGCTGATAAAGCTTTCCAATGACTATACCCTTTCATTCAATATCCCGTTAAAGTTTGTAAATGTCCCGGATACCCGTATGATCACGGGTACGAGTGACAGCATTGTCCAGGTAACGATGCAGGCGCAGGGGTATAAGCTCATTCTTTTACGGTACCTCGATAAGTCGAAGCCCTTGCTCATCGATCTTTCCAATGGTAAAAAAACTCTAACCCCTGATGAAATTACTTCGCAGGTGCAGCTTCTGCCCTGGGTGCGATCATATTCTACCTTTCTTGGTTTTGTTAACGAAATTCATTCTATCCATCCTGAGCAAGTCTCTGTTAAAATGAACAGGGTACACTGCAAATCTGTTCCGGTTAGGTTATCTGCAGACATTACCTTCGCTCCTCAATATCTCCAATTTGATCCATATTTGATTAAGCCTTCGCATGTGATGGTATTTGGGACACGGTCAATGATAGATAGCATTCGATTTGCACAACCGGAGCTGATCAAAGCCAGAAACCTTTCAGAAAGCGTTGTGCGCACAGTACACTTAAACGCAAACACACTGATCAACAAACCGTTTTTTTTACCCTCGCGCATTCAGGTTACAATACCGGTTCAGAAGTTTACGGAAGAAAATATCGAAGTGCCGATATCCCTACCGGGGCTGGTCCCGGGTCACACCATTAAGTTATTTCCTGACAAAGCTGTCGTTTCCTGCATCGTTGCGATGAGTGACTACATCAGGCTCAATCCGCACTTGTTTACAATAAGTGCAGTTTTGAACAGATCGGATAATATGTATCATCTGATGGTTACCAATGCCCCCGAATTTGTTCGGAACGTAAAAATCACCCCTGAGAAGGTGGAATATTTAATAATACGTTAGTCATGATAAAAGTTGGTATCACCGGAAACATTGGAAGTGGGAAGAGCACTGTTGCAAGGTTGTTCCAGATGATGGGCGTTCCGGTTTTTAATGCAGACCATCAGGCACGTGTTATCAGTGAACAAAATGAAGTAATCGAAGAGATACGGAAAACCTTTGGAAATGACGTGATTGGAAATGATGGCTTTCTGGATCGGAAAAAACTTGCTTCCATTGTTTTTAACGATGTGAAAAAGCTTTCCCTTTTAAATACCATCATTCATCCCAGGGTGAGAGATTGTTTCATTGACTGGTGTACTCATTATGAAACAGTTCCTTACATTCTGCATGAATCTGCAATATTGTTTGAATCGGGGTTTGCAGATCTTTGTGATAAAGTAATTGTTGTTACTGCTCCACAGGAGCTCCGAGTAAAACGCATTATGCAGCGCGATTTATTGACGCGCGAAGAAATTCTTGCCAGAATGAACAATCAGTGGACTGAAATCAGGTTGGTGGATATGTCTGATGTTGAAATTGTCAATGACGACAATCGGTCACTGATTGAACAGGTGAAAACTGTTGATACATCTTTGAGGGCCAATTTCAATAAATAACGGGTACTGATAGAATATTTTTATCTGTTTACTTGTTTAATCAAATACCCGTTTTAAATAAAGCAATTTATATAACTTTAAAAATCAAACCATGCTTTTTGATCTCGATCTTGTTCAATCTGTTTATCGCGATTTATCTAATCGCGTAGAAAAAGCCCGTTTTATGCTGGGCCGGCCCTTAACACTGGTTGAAAAGATTCTTTATGCGCATTTATCCGATAATGCTTTAACTGTTTATGAACGTGGAACTGACTATGTGAATTTTGCACCCGATAGAGTGGCTATGCAGGATGCAACGGCCCAAATGGCTCTTTTACAGTTTATGACTGCCGGACGGAATAAGGTTGCGGTTCCTTCAACCGTACACTGTGATCATTTAATATTGGCGCAGGCAGGTGCCACCGAAGATTTGAACAAGGCAAAGGATCAGAACAAAGAGGTTTATGATTTTCTCGAATCCGTTTCGGCGCGATATGGCATTGGTTTTTGGAGACCGGGCGCCGGAATCATTCATCAGGTAGTACTCGAAAATTATGCGTTTCCCGGTGGCCTGATGATCGGGACCGATTCACACACCGTTAATGCCGGTGGCCTCGGAATGATTGCCATTGGTGTCGGTGGGGCTGATGCGGTCGATGTGATGGCCGGGATGCCATGGGAACTTAAGATGCCAAGGTTGATCGGGGTCAAACTTACTGGAAAACTCAATGGCTGGACCTCTTCCAAAGATGTGATTCTGAAGGTGGCCGGTATCCTGACCGTAAAGGGCGGCACTGGATGCATACTTGAATATTTCGGTGAAGGGGCTGATAGTTTGTCGGCTACCGGAAAGGGAACTATTTGCAATATGGGTGCAGAGATAGGGGCGACTACTTCGGTCTTCGGTTACGACGAAAAAATGAGCTACTATCTGAGGGCGACAGGCCGGACGGAAATAGCGGACATGGCCGATGGCATTCGTTCCGATCTTAGGTCGGATGCTGATGTATACCTTCATCCTGAAAAATATTTCGATCAGCTGATTGAAATAAACCTCTCTGAACTTGAACCTTATATTAATGGTCCATACACTCCCGATGCCGCATTTCCCATTTCTGAATTTGCGAAAGTGGTCAGGGAAAAGAATTACCCGGTAAAGCTTGAAGTGGGATTAATCGGTTCCTGTACCAACTCATCCTATGAAGATCTGACCCGTGCAGCCAATGTAGCCGCTCAGGCAAACCAAAAAAAGCTGAAGGTACAAAGTGAATTTATCGTGACTCCGGGTTCGGAGATGATCCGTTTTACAACTGAACGCGACGGTATTCTGGCAAGCTTTGAGCAAATAGGCGGTGTGGTAATGGCCAATGCCTGCGGCCCTTGCATCGGCCAATGGAAAAGGCATACCGATGATCCTCTCCGTCCGAATTCGATCATCACTTCTTTCAACCGGAACTTTGCAAAGCGGAATGACGGCAACCCCAACACCCACGCTTTTGTTGCCTCTCCGGAGATCGTGACTGCTTTATCCATAGCAGGGCGACTTGATTTTAATCCCCTGACCGATTCTCTCGTCAACACGGAAGGGGCATCCGTTAAACTGGATGAACCAAACGGAACAGAACTACCTCCAAACGGATTCGATGTGAAGAATTCCGGATACCTGGCTCCCCCTGCAGAGGGAGGTACTTTTGAAGTCAAGGTTAATCCGGCTTCTGAAAGGCTTCAGTTACTGAAACCCTTTGAGAGATGGGACGGCAGGAACTGGAACGGCTTGCGATTGCTGATTAAAGTAAAAGGAAAGTGTACAACCGATCACATCTCGATGGCGGGTCCCTGGTTACGTTATCGTGGCCACCTGGATAATATTTCGAATAACATGTTGATCGGTGCTACCAATTTCTTTAATGAAAAAGTTAATCTGGTACGTAATCCTATAAACGGAGAATACGATGCTGTACCCGCTACTGCTCGTTTTTGCAAGGCTGCAGGGGTTGGAACCATTGTAATCGGGGATGAGAATTACGGCGAAGGATCCTCACGCGAACATGCTGCTATGGAACCCCGGTTTCTGGGTGTCAAAATTGTACTGGTCAAATCATTTGCCCGTATCCACGAGACCAATCTTAAAAAGCAGGGAATGCTTGCATTGACCTTCATTGAAAAATCAGATTACGATAGGATCATGGAGGACGATGTGATTGACATTGAGGGATTAACAACATTTGCACCGGGGAGTACAATTACCATTACTTTGCATCATTCTGACGGAACTACTGAAAAATTCAATGTTGCCCACACCTATAGTGAAAATCAGATTGAATGGTTTAAGGCTGGCGGTGCATTAAATCTGATCCGTTTGCGGCAAAATCTGTAACCTTTTGAAAGATTTTGCGTTTAACTTGTTAAAAAAGAAAACATGACACGCTCAATTCTTTCTGCCGTAATGCTGATGCTATTGCTCAGTTCCTGTAATTTAGATTGTCTGGAAGGCCGTGGTGACCTTAAAACCGAAACGCGTAAGTTGAAATCTTTTTCCAAAATTGAGTTAAAGATGAATGCTAAGGTGATATTGATCAGAGACTCCGTACAGAGTGTACGTGTGGAGGCTCAGCCCAATGTGCTGCAGGTTTTGAATACGGATGTTTCGGGTAAATGGCTTTATATTGATGTCGATGGTTGCTTGTTTAATCATAAGCCCATCACGGTTTATATTTCGACCCCTTCGTTGGAAGCGCTTGAGATTGATGGTAATGGAACTTTTGAGAGCAAAGGAAATTTTTCTTCTGATAAAGTTGAACTTTCCGTAAATGGCTCGGGTACCATTAATTTGGGCCTGAATACGAATGAAGTTTCAGCCGACATAAGAGGTTCGGGGAATATCAACCTGTCGGGTTCTGCCCGCAAATTCAATATCGATATTGCCGGTTCGGGTGACGTAAACGGCCAGGATATGCCAGCGGAGGCTTGCAATGTTGATGTAAAAGGCTCTGGAAACTGCCGTGTCTTTGCTATCGGTAAACTGAATGTGGATATAGCAGGAAGCGGTAATGTTTATTATAAAGGCAAGCCGGATATTTCAAA
>JAUZOX010000300.1 GCA_030706265.1 Bacteroidota bacterium
CTTTTTTTATTTGTATAATATTTTCGTTCATCTCCTGTTCACCTGCCACCGTTTTTTCCATACAACTTAATAACACCGTTCATTGGCACGGGTATAATCTATGTTGTAATGTTGCCAATCTCTAATTTTAGTCCTATAGCAAATGATTTGTTATTCTGGTCATTAACTGAATATTTATAATGCTTGAATTATGTTTTTTTCATTAACAAAACCTGTTCATTGCTGTCCACTAAAAAGTGGACAGCAATGATATATTTATTTTGAATGCATCAGGCAAATAATATAGTCCTGCTTTCCATCCTGAAATATCCCTGTTTAAAGATGCCGGATATGCGATTGCAGTTACACCAGTCTACTTTATTATAGCACCGGTGTCCTTATCTGAAATCAGTTATTCTGTTAAAAATTTTAATGTTTTTAATTTCACCTTGCATCGATTCCCCCTTGCAATTGCCAATTGCGTTTAAAGGGCAAACCATTTGTACCGGAATCGAACCCATAAATTTTCCATCTGCATATAATGATGTTTTACCTTCTTCACCGATGAATGTAAGTTTCACCCAGCTATTCAAAGGGTGTTGGTAATTAAAAACGCTGGTAGAACGAACACCTGCAAAGGTTTGCAAGGGAACGGGTGCCATACAATTAGCCCTGTCAAATCCCACACCGCTGATGATGGTATCGTTTTTTGTTCGTTTACTCTTTGTTTGAAAAGTTAGATTCGCATATAGCTCAACATAATCATTTGAAAGTATGACGGCTTTATCCGCATTATCTTTTAAATTTATTTCGCATGAAAAAGTCCAGGGATATTCCAAACAATCTTTATCTCCGAAAATACCCCATGGCAGTTTGAAAAAGTCCTGTTTCTTATCGAACTTGAAAATTTTATCTCCTGAAGAATAGATCAGTCCGTTGGAATCAGATAATATTTCGCGCTCGGTGAAACTGACCTCCGGTATTTTTTGGATTGGCACGATGCGCTGAAGAAATGAAGCATAATCGGATGAGCCTTTTGTCCCCCACAATTTTTCAGACATTACCCACATCGAGGGCAATACCAAACGGGCTATTTCATTCATGGTATAACCACGTGGACCTAAATCATTCCATACATGCAATTTACCCCCTAATAAATGAGAATCGTTTTCAGTTAAATTATTTTCAGGTTTTTCAGCATTAAACAGGGTTGGGGACCATTTTTCATAAAGAAATTGATTATCCACTCCATAATAAGGAGCGCCCGGGACAATATACGTCCAATATTGACTGGAGTTAATAATACGATAACCCGCATCGGATTTTGCTTTTGCATCACTTGTCTCCCACATGTCAATAATGACACTTGTATCGGGAAGGGTGGTTCCGGGCATAAATTCATATCCCGACCAAATACGAACCCGCTTACCTTTAGCCGAAATGTAGCGATTAAAATGGTTGATATATTGCCGGAACATCTCTCCCAAATTCTCTTTTTCCTGAACATCCTTAATTTTACTCAAACGATATTCGTCTGTTCCAATATGGACATCCGTTGCATCGAATAAAGGAATAAATTCATCAAAGACACTTTCCATTAATTCGTAGGTTTCTTTTTTGGTAATATCCAGATAATTGGAACCCAGGACAGGTTGCATCAAATCAGGATAAATATTGGTGAATGCTTTCGCGTGACCCGGGGAATCAAATTCTGGAATGATTCGAACGCCATACGCGTGAGCAAAATCTTGCAGTTCCCTGATTTGCAGTTGTGTATAAAAGCCATCTTTTGCAGTAAGTTGCGGAAATTTTTTGGATTCAATCCTGAAGCTGCCATAGTCACCATTGGCATTATCGTTCAAATGTAAATGCAACTCATTCATTTTTAACCATCCCATACACCGGATATAATCTTTCAAAACATTCACCGGAAAATATTTCCTGCCCACATCCAGCATCATGGCTCTCACCTTGTATTGGGGATAATCGGTAATTGTTCCGCACGGCAGTTTACGATGATCGCTGCTTGACATCAGCATTTGTAAAAGCGTTCGGGAAGCATAAAAAATTCCTGAGATACCGGATGCTTTGAGGTTAATCTTCTTATTCATCTCAATAGCATAACCTTCGTCGTTAAAAAAGCCCTTTTTATCCGAAAGCGAAAGATAAATATCCCCGGTACGTGGTTTTGTGTTCAGTACAGGCAACCGGAGTCCAAACGAAGTGGCAATATCGTGCCGTAAAATTTCTGCTTCATCAATAAGTTGAGCATATTGTGACGGATTGATACAAATTTTGGTATTTTTCGATAAGGTGAATTCACGTGAAACAGCCCTAAACTGCCGGACAGCCGGGACAACCTCATTTGGCAATTGTTGCTTTTGTGCAAACCCAGACAACGTAATGAAACCGGCTAAAGCAAGTAACATTGCTTTGCGGACTGTTCTTTGTTTTCGGTACGTAAACATTTGTAATGGTGTTATCATTAATATGGTTTTTGGTCTATTATTGTTTAATTACTTCATAAAATCAACTTTGGTTGTTAATCAGCATCTTTTCTTTGGTGCGGTTAGCACAGGTGACTGGTCCACATTGTTTGGAGTATTGGTCGGGGGCGGGGAGCGGAATCATTTGTAAGGTTGCAGAGCCGTCACCGGAAGTTGTTTGACATGGATTCGAAGCGTATATTTTACTGTTATATCGGGAGATTTGAGAAGATAAAGTCCCCCGGCATCTTTGTAAACAGCGGATTCATAACTATGGCGGCCATTACTGCTCACCGTACCATCTTTAAGCAATTCCATTTTTTATTTAATAATAAACCCGCCTTTCCGAAGTGTGAAAACGATTCAACTCGTAATATAATGCCGGTCAATGATAAAAGTCCAGCACCCAAATTTATTAAAAATTTTATAATCTGAATTTATTTTCGATGAACCGGTTTGTCTTTATTTTGAAAACATGCTTGTTTCCGCATAAAACCCTTAGGTGCTTGATTCAGACTTGCAATTTGATTTTTTTTTTAGGAAAGCACTGTGGGAATCCAAAACAATATTAATTTTGTAAGGTAAACTTACAAGTTAATATTCATATATGGATACCTCTGAATTATCATCATCGTTGCGGGCGGTGGTCTCAACCTTGCATAAGGAGTTGCGTAAGCAGTTGTATTCGGTCAGTCGTTTTTCGCTGACCGAACTGGACACCATTCGTTACCTGATCCGCAAGGGATCACTGCTGCCGTCAGAGCTGGCGGGGCTGACCCGGATAAAAACACAATCCATGTCGCAGATCCTGAATAAGATGGAAGAACAGGGTGTGGTTGCGCGCACGCCGTCGGAAGCGGATAAGCGCAAAGTCTATATTTCGCTTACGCCTTATGGAAGGGAAATGGTGGAAAAGAACCGGTACGAAAGAGATGAATGGCTGAAAGGGGTCATCGAGAAAACACTTACGGGGGATGAAATCGCGTTGCTGACCAGGGCGTTGCCCGTGTTGCAGAAACTCACCGAAACCAGGTAAAGATGAACGGAAAAATAAACACTTTCAGGGCTTTCAGGAGTCGTAACTACACGTTATTTTTCACTGGGCAGTCGATTTCGCAGATCGGGACCTGGGTACAGAGTACGGGGATCAGCTGGGTGGTATACACCTTGACCCATTCGCCTTTCATGCTGGGCCTGAACGTTTTTGCCACCCTCTTTCCCAGGTTCCTGTTTTCTTTACCTGGCGGGATTATCGCCGACCGATACAACCGCTATAAAATATTGCTGACGACCCAAACCGCATCCATGGTGCAGGCTGCACTGCTGGCTACCATAACCCTTACCAACCGGTACACGGTTTGGGAATTGCTTACCCTGAGCGTCGTGCTTGGGGTGATCAATGCCTTTGATTCGCCTGCCCGCCAACCGTTGGTGCATGAAATGATCGTAGACAAATCGGATCTGACCAATGCCATGGCCCTCAACTCTACGACAGTGAATTTTGCAACGATAGCAGGGCCAGCCTTAGCGGGTATCGTACTGGTGAAATTCGGCGCCGGGATTTGTTTCCTGCTCAATGCAGTCAGCTTTATTGCCGTGATACTATGCCTGTTACTGATGAAACTTCCGGCTTATATCCCTTCGCATGAGAAAATGAAAATCAGTTCGGAACTGGCGGAAGGCTTCAAATACCTGAGAGAAACCCCCACCATCAGCAGGGTGCTGATGATGGTATCGTTGGTGAGCCTTTTGGTTTTGCCCTACGATACCCTTTTGCCCGTGTTTGCCAAAGTGATTTTCAAAGGCGATGCTTCGACCTTTGGATATATTCGCAGCTTTGTCGGCATGGGAGCCATCGGGGGAGCGCTGTTTCTGGCCTCCCTGAGGCCGGGTTCGGACCTTAAGATGATA
>JAUZOX010000301.1 GCA_030706265.1 Bacteroidota bacterium
ATGGAGCTCGCATGAAAGATTTACACGGTGCTTGTGCTTTTTTTCATGCTCGGTTCATGCGTAAATAATTTGTATTAAATGGGTCGCATGGAGCTCGCATGAAAGATTTACACGGTGCTTGTGCTTTTTTTTCATGCTCGGTTCATGCGTAAAAAAATTTGTATTAAATAGGCCGTATGAAGCTCGCAAGTATGTCTGGTTCAAATTATAATTTTATTATAGATTCATTGTTGATTATGTAATATCAAATTATTTTTGCACTTATAATTGCGAGTCCCAATCAGGGATTAAGTCGTAAATTTGTAAGATTACACAACCTTTGTCATTTATCGTTGTTGGATGAGAGACAATAATACGACTTTTCCCTGAAATAAAAAATTTAGACGAGAAAATGAATCAATCAGAAAAACTGAAACCTTAAATATCAATTTCAATAAATTAATATACAGACAATGATTTACCCAGCTAAGACCAGATTCACAGTTTTTATATTGCTGGCGATATTGCTTTCGAATAACGGATTTTGCCAGAGAGTCAAAGCAGATAAGCCATCAGACGTTCAGGAAACGGGGTCAAAAATTATCCGTATCAACAAAGTCATCAATTACCCTGATAACAGACCCCCCGTAAGATATTACGTTAATGCAATAGATGTAGGCGTTATCTTCAAGCATGGAACGGGTCCCGACAGCTGCGATGTCTATGGGGCACGCGATGCATGGCTTTGGGAAAATCAGCGCACTTTCTACCTGCATTATGATGGTGCAGGTCCCAAAGGATGGCTTTCCTGTCTGGCCGTGAGCGAAGATCTGCAAAACTGGAAGGCCAAAGGGCCCATCCTTAAATTAGGCGATAGGGGAAGCGATGATCAAGCATCGGCATCATACGGTACTGTCTACCATGACAAGAACAAATGGCACCTGTTTTACCTTGGGACGCCCAATACGACTCCTGCCCCCGATAGAGTGCCTGCTTTCCCTTACCTGACCATGAAAGCGGAGAGCAATTCTCCCGCCGGTCCATGGAAAAAACGCTATGATATCACCCCTTTCAAACCTAAACCAGGTTCATACTATTCTGCCACTGCAAGTCCGGGACAGGTGATTAAATTTGGCAAAAGCTATCTGATGTTTTTCTCCGCATCAACCGATAAGCCCATTCTCAGGACCATCGGCATTGCCCGAACCAATAACCTGGACAGCACATGGACGCCAGACCCTCATCCCATCTTACCCCTTGAAGAACAAATTGAAAATACCTCGCTCTACTTTGAAAACACCTCCAACACCTGGTTTCTGTTTACCAACCATGTCGGAATAAAAGACGGATTTGAATATACCGATGCAATATGGATCTATTGGACCAAGGATTTGAATAAATGGGATCCCAAAAACAAGGCCATTGTCTTTGATTCAAAGAACTGTAAATGGTCCAAACACATCATCGGACTCCCCACCGTCTTAAAAGTCGACGGGAAGCTCGTCATGCTGTACGATGGAAACAGGTCACCGGTTTTACTAACCGGAGCTAAAAGCCACATGAACCGGGATATCGGAATGGCATGGCTCAGATTGCCTTTGATCACACCAACGCTATAAAAAAAGTCCGGGCCTAATGCCCGGACTTTTATTTTCTATTCTTTGATATTATAGGCCATCAGCGCTTTTCCATGGCGAAGATAAAAGATGCCATTGCTGATCACCGGGTGAGAGAAATGCTCTAGCGCTCCCTTTGTAATCTTGAAAGTGCTCACCAGTTCCATTTTCTCAGGAGCAGGCTTGATCAGGTTGACCTCTCCTTTTTGATTATAATAGTACAACATATTATCGGCAAAGATCATTGTTCCGGTGCCCACCTTCAGGGAGTCAGTGACAATGCCCGTGTTGGCATCGATGCATTTAAGGTCTTTGCGTCCGCTGGTACAGGTATAGATCCTATCGTCCAGCTTGATAAACCCGCCCATGAAATTATCAATCGTTTTATTCCGCCAAACCTGTTTGATCTGCCTGCCATCGGCTGAAAGCGAAAGTTTAACGGCACCGTTTCCATCGCCTGCGATGTAATAGATAAACCCTTTTTCATACCAGACCGTATTGCCATGGGTATCGCCGTATCCCGGATTACGCTCAGCCAGCGGCGTATTGTCCTGCTCGTGTTTCCAAAGCAATTCACCCGTCGCGGCATCCAGACCCAGCAGGTGATATGCCGTAAGGGTAACCAGAATGTTGCGTTGCGGAAGCTTTATCAGGAGTGGCGCATTGTAACCGGGCCTTTCGCCCATACCCTTGCTCACCCAAACGATCTTTCCGGTAAACCGGTTCAATGCCACTACATTGGTGTCTTTTCCTCCTGGAGTCACAAATACCTTATCGCCATCTACAAGCGGTGATTCGGAATGACCATGTAGGGTTGGCTGACCATGAAGATCCTTCTGCCTGTCTACAAACCATTTTTTGTTCCCGGTCTTTGTATCAAAACAAGCCAGGTTCCCCAATCCCGAACACACATAAATCAAATCCCCGACAACGGTTGGCGTGGAACGCGAACCGGGAAACGTCTTCACCCATTCTTTCACGTAATCTGATTTCCAGAGCAAATTACCCTTAAGATCCAAAGCGTTCAGATAACCCAACGTGTCCTTTTCGCCCGTGATATAGATCCGGTCAGGAGTAATGGACATCGAACCAAAGCCATTTCCGACATTCTCGTTTACCCACAACAGTTGCGGCCCCTGTGCAGGCCAGCTTTTCAAAAGATTTTTTTCATTGTAGACTCCGTTTCGGTTCTGCCCGCGCCATTGATAAACGGTTTGCGCACTGGCGGCCGTAACAAAAGAAATAAAAATAAACAGGAGTATAATTGCTTTCTTCATAAGTAAAGGATTTTAATAAATAGGTCTTATGGAACTCGCAGGTATGCTCGGTTCATCTGAGTTTTTGTTTACAAACATACTCGGTCCATGTTTTATGAATTGATTTATATTACCTTTTTGCGTCAATAAAGGAACAAAATATTTGAATAATAAAAACGTTAGAGATGAGTTCATTTTATGCTGTTGATGTTTTATCTATTTTTGGAACATGAATGACGATAATTTTTTCAACAGGGTCTTTGAAGTGGTTGTCCTCATACCCTATGGCCGTGTGACATCCTATGGGGCAATTGCCAAATACCTGGGGTCCGGTGGTTCAGCCCGAATGGTGGGGTGGGCTTTGAATACTGCCAACCGATCGTTTGTCCCGATTCCGGCGCACAGGGTAGTTAACCGAAATGGACTGCTTTCTGGAAAGAGGCATTTTGGAGGACCGGACGTCATGCGCCAGTTGCTGGAAAGCGAAGGCATCGTTTTTGAAGGAGACCAGATTTTGAACTTCGGGAAAGTCTTCTGGGATCCTTCGCTTGAGCTGGAATAAATCTTGACATTTTTTATCATTTGATTTTATCAAAAATTCTTATCTTTACACATTCTAATTTAAAATAAACATATTCTTAAATGTCAATAACAAAAGAACAGGTTATCAATGCATTAAGTCATGTCATTGATCCTGATTTCAAAAAGGATCTTGTCTCCCTTAATATGATAGAAGACATAAGGATAGATGAGAAGAAAATATCATTTAAATTGGTACTGACAACGCCTGCATGTCCGCTGAAAAACATGCTGAGGGACAGCTGCATTGAAGCAATTCATGAGCATGTGGATTCGACAGCAATGGTGGAAGTTGAGTTTGCATCCAAAGTGACAACCCGCAGGGAAGCAGCTCCGCAAATCATGCCCGGCGTCAGAAATATCATTGCTGTTGCCTCGGGCAAGGGAGGTGTTGGTAAATCAACGGTTGCCGCTAACCTGGCAATTTCGCTGGCCAAACTCGGAGCAAGAGTAGGTTTGATTGATGCTGACATCTACGGGCCATCGGTTCCCCTGATGTTTGATGTGATGGACGAAAAGCCGGAGGTCTTTGAAGTGGATGGCCGCACCTTTATTCGTCCGATTGAAAAATATGGGGTCAAGATTTTATCCATCGGCTTTTTTGTCGACCCTTCAAAGGCACTGGTATGGCGCGGGCCCATGGCATCGAATGCCTTACTGCAACTCTTCACGGATTCAGACTGGGGTGAGCTTGACTATGTGGTAATTGATATGCCTCCCGGAACGGGAGATATTCACCTTACCATCTCGCAACAGGTTCCGGTGACGGGAGTTGCCGTGGTCACAACGCCTCAGGAAGTTGCCCTGGCCGATGCCCGCAAAGCCATCAGCATGTTTAATACCGATAAGATCAAACTACCCATTCTGGGTCTGATCGAAAACATGTCGTATTTTACCCCTGCAGAATTGCCTGAAAACAAATATTACATCTTTGGCAAG
>JAUZOX010000302.1 GCA_030706265.1 Bacteroidota bacterium
AAACAAGGTGACGATGCTGGGCAACATTCCACCGCGGGATGTGTTGGCAGCCGGGAGCGAAGAGGATGTGGAAAAAGCGCTGCAGACACTGATCGATGGAATGAAGGATAAGAGCAAAATCATTCTTTCGTGCGGAGGTGGTATGCCGCCCATGGTCAACACCGCCAATATCAAGCGGTTTATTTCAGTCGCCGATAAAGCTTCAGGCATTTAAAATGAACCGAGCAGGAAATAAAACACAAAAAATTCATAATCAAATAATTCTTTTCAACCGGTAAGTGTTTTGATTGTCAAAATCTTTACCGGTAAATCGCAGAAAACACAAATAATAATTCAAGTATGAAACGAGCATGATCGAAGATCACAAAAACCGATGAACCGAGCATACATGCGAGCTCTATACGACCTATTTAATAAAATTATTATCGTATAAAAATCATCCATGCGAGTTCCATAAGACCTATTTAATCAATTTATTTACTTATGAAAAAACTATTTACATCCGTAATGCTAATTGCTTCAATTGTGATTGCCTCAATAAATTGCAGCGCCACAAATCCTAAAATAGATAACCAGGCGAAACCCTTTACAGGTGCAAAAGGCGAAATTAAACTCATGACGCTTGACCCCGGTCATTTCCATGCTGCATTGGTTCAGAAAAACATGTATGACCAGATCAGCCCTGAAGTCTATGTTTATGCTCCTGCAGGGAATGACCTCGGTGAACACCTGAAAAAGATTGAAGCCTATAATACAAGAGCAGATAAACCAACTGCATGGAAGGAAAAGGTATATACCGGTCCTGACTTTTTTGAGAAAATGCTTTCTGAAAAGCCCGGTAATGTGGTTGTACTTGCAGGAAACAATCGCATCAAAACAGATTACATCAAGAAATCAATCGAAGCCGGGCTCAATGTCTTGGCAGACAAGCCGATGGTCATCACTCCCGGGAAATTTGCAGATCTCGAAGAAGCCTTTAAAATTGCCCATGCCAAAAATGTTTTGCTCTATGATATCATGACTGAACGGTATGAAATCACTACGATGCTTGAGAAAGAACTGTCTCAGAGACCCGCTCTTTTCGGTAAACTACAAAAAGGAACACCTCAAAAACCGGGTGTTGAGAAAGCAAGTGTGCATTTCTTCTATAAGGCTGTATCAGGAAACCCGCTTATTCGTCCAGCCTGGTTTTTTGATATCAGACAACAGGGAGAAGGAATCGTGGATGTAGCTACCCATCTTGTCGACCTGGTACAGTGGGGTTGTTTTCCTGGTCAAATTATTCATAAGTCGGATATCCAAATGCTTTCTGCAAGGAGATGGCCTACCGTTCTTACGCTTGATGAATTTAAGGAAGTCACCAAAGAGAATGAATATCCCGATTATCTTAAAAAAGATATCAAAGATGGGAAACTCATGGAATACGCCAACGGCAGCATGACTTATAAGCTGAAAGGGGTATATGTAAAAGTTACGGCAGAATGGAAATACAAGGCTCCCGAAAATTCAGGAGATACCCATTATTCAGTGACGCGCGGTACCTTGTGTAATCTTGAAATTCATCAGGGAAAAGCAGAAAATTATCTTCCGACGCTCTATATTTATGCCAACAAAGGAACCGATCTGAAGAAGTTAAGCAGTGAACTTGATAAGGCGATTGTAAATAATCCCACAACTACGGGACTCACTTTGGAAAAAATCAATGCAACCACCTGGAAGGTGAACATTCCGGATAGATATAAAGTGGGTCATGAAGCTCATTTTGGTCAGGTCACAGATATGTACCTGAATTGTCTGAAAGATGGAAAACTACCAGCATGGGAAGAACCCAATATGATTGCAAAATATTACACTACGACAAGTGCATTGAAACTCGCAATGAAGAAAAAATAACCAATGAAGAAGGAATTACTGCTTAGTGGGTTAATGTTAGCAGGAGGCATAAGCGGACAAACGCAAAGCCTTGCGAAAAAAAGCAAACTACCGGAACGGCCCAATATCATTTATATTCTGGCAGATGATTTAGGCTATGGTGACCTGAGTTGCTATGGTCAAAAAAAGTTCAGTACACCCAACATTGATAAACTGGCTGCCGAAGGAATCAGATTCACAAGCCATTACGCCGGGTGTGCCGTCAGTGCTCCATCCCGATCCTGTCTCCTGACCGGATTGCATACAGGCCATACCCCCATCAGGGGCAATAAGTCGGTTAAGCCTGAAGGTCAGTGGCCCCTGCCTGCCCAAACAGTGACATTCCCTAAATTATTACAACAAGCCGGTTATAAAACCGGAGCCTTCGGAAAATGGGGCCTGGGGTATGTCGGAACTGAAGGCGATCCAAACAAACAGGGATTTGATGAATTCTTCGGCTTCAATTGTCAGACCCTGGCCCACAACTATTATCCCGATCACCTGTGGCACAATCAGGAGAAGATCATTCTGAAGGAAAACGCCGATCATAAAAGAGGGGTCTATGCACCGCTGCTCATTCACAATAAGGCGATTGAGTTTATCGACCAGAATAAAAACAACCGGTTTTTCATGTTTTATTGTACGACCATTCCGCATGCGGAGTTAACTGCTCCGGATGACTATATGGCCAGGTTCAGAAACAAGTTTTTGCCTGAAAAGTCGTTCAAGGGAGTTGATTCCGGGCCCACTTATCGTCTTGGTCCCTATGGTTCGCAACCTGAAGTTCATGCTGCCTTTGCCGCAATGGTTAATGTGTTGGATGACAAGGTCGGCGAAATTGTGGCAGAACTTAAAAAACTCGGCCTCGATAAAAACACGCTCATCATTTTCTCTTCGGACAATGGACCACATGTGGAAGGCGGTGCCGATCCTGACTATTTTGACAGCAACGGTCCTTTCAGAGGTTACAAACGCGATTTGTATGAAGGCGGAATCCGTGAGCCGATGATCGCAGTTTGGCCGGGGAAAATTAAACCGGGGAGAATGACCGACCATATATCCGCTTTCTGGGATGTGATGCCGACAGTTGCAGATATTGCGGGCGTTAAGTCGCCTGCCGGAATAGATGGGATCTCATTTTTACCCACTTTACTGGGCGGAAAACAACCACAGCATGAATATCTCTACTGGGAGTTTTATGAAAACGGCGGCCGGATTGCAATGAGAATGGGAAACTGGAAAGCGGTTCAATACAGTATTACGGCAGTTCCAAAACCGGCCACTGAGCTGTATGATTTATCAAAGGACCCTGGCGAAAAAAACAACATCGCTGCCAGCCATCCGGATATCGTTAAAAAGATGGAAGGGTTAATGAAGTCATCGCACACACCTTCCGATGTGTTTACTTTTAGTGCCAAAGCTATAAACGAATGATCCGTCGTTTTTCAAATAAACAGGATTGATCCTCCGTCAAAGAGTGGACCATCATATAATTCAACCGGGGTCAGGGAATGAAGGGATAGGAACTCCTTTATTTTCTGGCCCTCTTTGTATTTTGAAAGGCTTCCGGCAATAAAAACCCGGTTTTCGCAGATGCCGCAAGCCCCCCCAATAAAGCCATTGGGAAAACCTTCCAGCCGAATCCCTTTTGGATTCGTATACAAAGTGTCAAAACCCAGCCGGGTTAAGACCGAATGGATTCCATGATCCGAAGTTATAAAAGCATCATGAGGTAAGGGGAGGAGGTTGCATCGTGTATATCCTTGCCTGACATTGATTTGCTTTCTGTTTCCGGCCAATTTCTTTATCATGTCATCCGTAACCGATAAATTATGGATCAACAGGTCATCTGTAATTACGGCATTGTACAAGGCACTTTCAGGATATTGATGAGAATTAGGTCTTGAACCGTATACCCAATTGATATCAAGTGAATTAAACATGTCTGTGTATGTCGAAGGCATTGCAGGTGACACTACCAGAACGTCTCCTACAAGGCAACAAAATACGTCGGGATGGCCTGAGATGGCATCGTAAGTAATCCCTTTAGTCTGGATTTCAATTAGTTTCCCAATATCAGACAGAACAACCTTAGCAGGGTAGGGGAGACGTTTGTCACAGAGTATCCTTGTTGCCACAAAATGAATTTTATTTTGATCCCGGGAATTCACAGTTGGTTTTCAAAACGCCGTTTTTCATCATTTTCCCTATCGAAGGTTTTCGATATTTAATGCCTAAGCGGTCAAGGACTTTGAGCTCAAGCTGTCCGATTGTATTTGCAAACCTGTTCCAGTCGGCATTTAAAGCTTCCATTCTTTTTGCCGGAACTTCTTCCGACTCCCAGGCCGGTTTCTTAGCCCATGCTCTTTCGGCAAACGCGAGTAAGCGGGGAAAAAGCATGTAATCGACCAATCCGGCCCCTTTTACATTCTCGCCCCACAGGCAGGCTTGTATGCC
>JAUZOX010000303.1 GCA_030706265.1 Bacteroidota bacterium
CAATTCATCGATCTGGTGGTAAAGGCCAAACCGACTCAGGTGACCCTGGTTCCTGATGCACACGATGCCCTCACCTCGAATGCAGGATGGAATACCATAAAGTTTGAAGGATTTTTAAAGGAGGTGATTGATGAGTTCAGGAAGAATGGTATCCGAACTTCCATCTTTGTCGATCCAGATCCCGCAATGGTTCTCCATGCCGTCAAGACAGGCGCCGACCGTGTCGAACTCTATACCGAAGGTTATGCACGCCATTTTGCAGAGGATCCCGCAAAGGCCATTGCCCCTTATGTCGAAGCTGCCAAGGCTGCCGTTGAGGTGGGACTGGGTGTCAATGCGGGCCATGACTTGAATCTGGACAACCTTCGTTATTTCAACGACCGGATTCCAGGGCTCCTGGAGGTCTCTATCGGCCACGCCCTTATCACCGACGCGCTTTATTACGGAATGGCTGCAACCATCCGGATGTATCTGAATCAAATCCGATAAAGGTTGCACGATCGATGAAATTGTTCTATCGCCGGTTTGGAGAGGGAAGACCTTTGATTATCCTGCATGGGCTCTTTGGCCTGTCGGATAACTGGTTTTCCATCGGGAAGCTCCTGGCTCAAAACTATTGTGTTGTCATCCCTGATCTCAGAAATCACGGTCAATCTCCGCATAGCTCTATTTTCGACTATGCCGCGATGAGCGATGACATATCCGAACTGATGGATGATCTGGGTTTTCAATCGGCAACCTTAATCGGCCATTCGATGGGTGGAAAAGTGGTCATGCAATTTGCACTCACTCATCCTGAAAGGACCGACGGGCTCATCGTGGTCGACATGAGTATGCGTCAATATTATGACCAGCATATACAAACCGATATCATGGATGCGATGATGGCGATAGATTTTGAGCAGGTTGATTCAAGGAATGCGGTTAGCGGGTTATTAAAGCATTCGATTCCGGACGAAAAAGTCAGGCTTTTCATCATGAAGAATCTTTACCGCAAGACCCGGACCCATCTTGGCTGGCGTCCCGACCTGGAAGACATCTACCAAAACATCGATCATGTTTTTGAAAGCCTCTCTGCAGGCAACGCCTATGAAGGCGCTTCTCTTTTTATCAGTGGTGCGGCATCAGACTATATCCTCGATTCGGATGTCCCTCAACTTCTTCACTATTTTCCCAAAGCAATCTTTCGCGTGGTCACTGATGCCGGACATTGGGTTCATGCCGATAATCCGGACGGGTTCTTAAAAGAAGTGACCGCCTTTTTGAACAAAAACCTGTAAAAGCAAGGATCAGAAACCGCATCGTTTGCGATGATGGTTGGGTAGCTGCTTCTGTTTTATGGGGTTGCAGTTTATTGCCCCTTTCCCCGATGCCAATCTCTTTTGAGGCAGCCATTAAAGTAAAAGCTTTCCATAAAATACAAAAACTCCCTTCCTGTTTTTCAGAAAGGGAGCAAAACCAACGTAAACAGCAAAACTAATATCTTTCGACGTTGAGACTGGAAACAGCGGCATCGACATCGATGGTAGTTCTGATTTTAGCAGTATTGTAATTGCTGGTACGGTAAAGATGACGTTCTATTCTGTCAAACCCAGGTAGTTCACGACTCGAAAGGACTGTGTTCGTCTTTACTTCACAGGCTCTTGATTTGGGTACCATAATGTGGATCGATGATGCCCCGGCACTTATCTTGACCGTTTGGTCATCGTTCAGTTCTCCGATTTTTAGATTCACTGATGAAGCCCCACCCTCCACTTTAATCGTACGGACTTTGTATTTACTCAAATCCATGTGCAGGTCTGCGGCACCGACACTGAAATTGATATTCCATACCGGTTTCATGTTAAGCTTTATATGTGCCTCCCCGCCGTTGCCGCTATTAAATGAGCCATCCTTGAGTTTCAGACGGATCACGGCACTGCTGCTGTCTTTTTCAACAGAAGTCTGGTATTGGGTTCTTCCCCCTGATTTTTTGAAATCGTACAGGCTGTTGGTCGTATCGGTCATCGTAAAGTTTCCGGCAGCAGCATCCAGGTAAAGTGTTCCTTCCTTAATGGCTTTGTCATAAGGCTCCGAAAAATTTTCATTGGTAGTAAAGGTTGAGTCATGGTCATATGTTACTTCCCAATCATGATTGTGGCGATGCCAATTAAATCCAAAGGCATTGATTTCAGGGTGGGTGGATACGATGCTGACTCCGATTGCCACTGCGACCAAAGATATGATCAGCTTCAGATAGTCTTTGATGGGCAGAATAGAGATTCCCCAAAGAATGAACAGTACAGGCCACAGGGCCCAGAGGGAATGCCAGCTAAACCAGATCACATTCAGGTTTTTCAACATGATCACTATCCCTAACGCGATCAGAACGATTCCCCAAAATACCTTTTTGTAACTCAATGTGTTACCGCTAAAATTTTTCATGTCGTTCATCTCTGCTTATTTTTTGTTCAGGATAATCATGGCACCAACGGCAATCAAAACTACCGGCCATAACTCGTGAAAACTGATGTTGGGTACAAAATTTGAAATCAGAAAAAGACCGCCTATGGTGATGAGCATTACACCACCCCAGAGTCCTCCATTTCTTCTGCGTGTTGGGGGAGGAAAACCTCCCGTTGGGTCATTTCCAACGTTGTTGGGATCACCCTGTTTTTGTTCAAACGGATTTTCCATGTCTTCGGGATAAGGATTAAATAGTTGATTGGATTCTGGAACGAAGATCCAGAGCAAGATATAAATCAGTACTCCAGTACCAGCTCCCAGCGTGAGGGCAATAAAGCCGATTCGGAAAATGATGGGATCCACGTTAAAGTATTCGCCTAACCCTCCGGCAACACCGGCAAATACCCTGTCACGCTTACTGCGATATAATCTGGTTTCTTCCATTTTTTGTGACTTTTGCCTTTTTGACGCAGTCACATGAGAAAGGTTACAAGGGTTTGTTAACCCAAAGAGGAATTTTTTTGTTCTTCTTCTTTTTTGGCGGCCCGCGCTGAGAAAAAGATCCCCACCTCATACAATAAATAAAGCGGAACGGTGACCATAAACAGGCTTAACACGTCGGGCGGTGCGATAATGGAGGCAAGAATGAGGATGATCAGAAAGGCATATTTCCTGGTTCGACGCATAAAAGCCGGAGAGAGAATGCCTATTTTGCTCAAAAAGAATATTAAAACGGGGATCTCAAACACCGCGCCCATCCCGAGTGAGATGGTGGTAACGGTACTGATATATGAGTTGAGCTGCCACTGGTTGACCACGGTTCCACTTACTTTATAGTTTCCCAGGAAATTTAAAGAAAGCGGCACGATCAAAAAGTATCCAAAGAGCAAGCCTGTCAGAAAGAGAAACGACATGATGGCGACCGCACCTCTTGAATATTTCTTTTCCTTTTCATGGAGGGCCGGTCTGATGAACTTCCAAACCTGGTACAATACATAAGGAAACGTTATGATCAATCCCGCATAAAAGCTGACAGACATGTCGGTCATAAACTGCCCCGACATTTGTAAATTCTGGATGGAGTAATTAAAATTGCCAAAGCAGAGTGCCTTGGTGTGGAACAGCATACTCAGTTTGCAGAGCACCCGGTACGAGATGAAATTGCTCGACTTGGGGGCAAATATCACATAATCAAAAATATATCTGCTATAAATGAAACAAACAACCGTGGCACCGGCAATGGCAAAGGCAGCCTTGAATAAGACACCCCTTAATTCATTCAGGTGGTCCATCAACGTCATTTCGGCTTCTTCATTTTTTTCTTTGTCTGCCATGCTCGTCAAATTTCTTTATGAAGGCAAATTTAACAAATAACGTTGATTCAAACTCATTTTTAAAAAAGATCAAAAAATAAAAATCACTCCTGAACATGTAAAGGCTAAATGAGGTGTCACCGCTTTCCGGTTTTACCCTTGTTGAGTTCGTTATTACCGGTGCGTTAGCCAGACAGTTAGACATTTAGGCTTCCCATGAAAGATTCCCCCCGATGGCGCAGGCATTCCGGATTTTGAGTACCGGTTTAATCGCAAGCCCCAACTTGAACCGTGAATCTGCCGTACCGACACCCGAATGTAATTGCTTGAACGGCCAATGTGGCCGCATCGCGACATCGTATCTCGTTTTCGCCCATTTTTCCATTTTTCTAAAATAAGACTTCAAAACTCCGAAACGACCCTTTTAATATAGTTTGTCTTTTTTGAGGGGATATTGGTATATGAAGGGTATATGAAGGGTATATAACTTACCCCTGTCTCGTACCAGTCTCGTACGTGTCTCGTACGTGTCTCGTACCTGTCTCGCTCTATAGTACGAAACACGTACGAGACATGTACGAAACAACAGCGAAACATGTGCGAGACAG
>JAUZOX010000304.1 GCA_030706265.1 Bacteroidota bacterium
AAAGGAAGAAATTGCAACCACGATTGATTCTTTTTCTCTGGAGAACTGGAATTTTCTTTATAACAATGGAATGACATTTTGGAATAGAGGAAAAGCTATAAAATAAATTACAACATATTATAAATTAACGTTATATATCATTAATGAAAATATTTTAAGATGAAACGAGCATGATCGAAGATCACAAATACCGATGAACCGAGCATTTATGCGAGCTCTATACGACCAATTAATAAAATAATCATCGTATAAAAATCATCAATGCGAGTTCCATCTGACCTATTTAATAAAATTATTTTCAGATGAAAAAGCTCTATTTTCAAATACTTTTTCTCATTTTCCTGATTCTTCAGAGTTGCACTTTTGAACCCAAAGGCGATGAATTTGTACAGGTGGACCCCAGCGGAAAACGACCTGAAGTGCAGATTAATCTGAATCTTGCGGCCGACACATTATACATTCCAACAAACACAATCGTCAATTTTGCTTATGGGCTGAGTAGTGATAAAATTAATTGGACACAATTTATTGTCAATGGGGCACCTACAAATGTAACAAAGCTTGAATCTAACATGGTTACATTGTCACGGGTTTTTAATGAGCCAGCCGGTAAAACCTTTTTGCTGGAAATGAATATTTTCGCAAAATCTCAAACCGGGAGCATCGCAGATAAACTAAATGCCGAAGGTTACTTGATTTCACGGCAATGGACAATAGTTATGGTGAATACTTCTCAGTTGGCTTCCAATATAATAAAAGCTGATTTTGTCGATGGGACATTTAAAATTGAATGGGAAAAATATAAAGGGATGGAATTTAAAGACTATAAAATCTATAAGACCATGCCCTCTTCTACAAAAGGCAAATTTTTGCTGGCTACAATAAATTCAAGGGAACAGACTTCCTTTGTTGATACTACTTTTTGTGGTGAAGAATCGGTCTATTATATCATGACCAATGATACATATCAGGGAAACGTCTATTGGCAAAAAAGTCTGATTCCTGTTTTAACTTCTGAAAATACGGCTAACGGGGAGATCCTTTTTAAATGGACAAAACCACCTTACTATAAAAATCTGAAAGGGTATCGGATCTCGTATTACGATACCATGCTTGGCATACAACCATTAACTGAAATTGCTGATGGTTCAAGTGAATCGTACAACATTCCCGATCCGCTATTTGCGCATAGTTATAAGCTGTATCTGACCCCTTTAGGTAAAACAGATAATAGTTACACCTCATCGAGTCTGATTAACTACTTATCGACTTATACCACTGCAATGTTAGGAACACCGGTTCCGAAGTATTCTTTTGCACTTTCGGGCCGGGGGTCTATGATCTATTGTATTGACCAGGGACATCAGGTATTCTTATATGATCCCATCAAATTTACTACAACCCGGCAAATAAAATACAATGAGAGTATCTATAAATTTGCGGTTTCATTGAATGATAAATATCTGGTAAACAATAGTATTGGAACTACAAAAATAAATTTTGAAGATTTGATTGATCCCTCAAAAAGCAAACGCATAGATATTGCCGGATCAACACCTCAGTCAGTAGACAATATGTCCATTTCAGATGCCGGAACAGGTGTTTTGATGACGTATAGTAAGTGTGTGCTTTTTGATTATCTCAATGAACGTAAACTGGCAGATATTGATCTGGCTGGAACCTCATCTTACTCAAATAAAATTTCCTCTTCAGGGAAATTCTTCTATCTGGATAAGTTTTCAAATTGTGCTTTTTATCAGTACAAAGACAATCAGGTAGTCCTTTTGGAATCAGGAATCATTCAGGGTGATTATTATCTTTTAGATTGTTATTTTATACCCGGTAATAATGAGAAAATTGTAAGGGCTTTTCGCAACCGAATTGAGATACTGGATTGCAATACATGGACAATTGAAAAGACATGGCTATACCCCAATCAAATTACACACGTTTTTAATTTTGACGTTAAAAGCGGAAAATTGTTGATTAATGAAAAAACTAAAATGGTTGCATTTGATGTAGTGAATGGTACAAGGGAAGAGTTGGCAACCGTTGATAATTCAATATATAATATAACTTCACTTTTCTATTCGAATGGTTACCTGTATTGGGGTGAAGGTTTTGCATACAAAAAGAACTAAAAATATTGCGGCTATGAAATTAAATACATTGAAATTATTTCTGATATTGGCATTGATTGTTTCAACAATAGCCCTCAAAGCTCAGATTATCTACATTGGCGTCGGTGGTGGAGGCGGGACATTTCAAATGAATTCGGTTAAAGAATTCAATCAAAGCATCGTCAATCAGCTGCCTTTTACACCGGTGGTGAAAGATAATTTCCCTCCTTATTTCTTCTTTAAAGGAGAAGTTATCTGTGCGCTTCCTAAAAATCTGTCCTTAGGAATAGATCTCAGTACAACATCTACGGGCTCCAGATTTACCCTAGCCGATTATTCGGGCAAATATACGCTCGATAATATCCAGAACGGATTTTTTACCGGGTTAAAGCTATTGTATGGGAATGGGGCCGGCTATCTAAAAGGTTTTAATATTTCGTTGGAAAGTGGCACCGCGTTTAGTAAAATGATGGTGAATGAGGATTTGAAAGTTGGGCAGGAATCACAAAAAGATAATATGGACTTTAGCGCAATGGGATTCTTTGTTCAACCTGGGTTGTGCTATTACTTGGATATTGGCTCAAAAGTTAAAGTTTGTGCCAATGTTTCATATTATTTTGGGATTGAGAAGGGCTACCATTTGCCAGGTGAGCGAAAGCAGATTCTGCTGGATCAGGATTCCCGTATACCTATAAAACCTCAATGGGATGGAATCAGAGTGGGGATTACCGCTTATTTGAAATGGGGAACGAATTCGAAATGATTCCCAATTGATGTTTGATATTGAATAATTAGTGTCCGATAAAAACTCAAATCCTTATTTTATGAATCATTGTTGTCCGGTAAAAACTCGATTCTGGTGAATTCTTAGTGCAAACTCTTTGATAATCAAACTAAGCATTTTCATTTTTTAAAAGTAAGCCCCCTCTATTTGAGGGAAGAGGGAATTTTGATAATTTTCATTTTTTTCCTTTATTCGCTGCCTCCAGCATTTTTCCGGATCTTCCAAGAAGCTATATATGTTTATATAGCTCATCAACTGTTGCCTGATGATGGAAACCATGTTGGGAAAAGCCCATTTACGCTTTACTTCTGACCAGTGTTAGAAGAAGATTTGCAAGCATTGCAGCCCAAATTTGTATCTCGATTGCGTTCTCACTGTCACCCAGAAAATATTTAAGCGGAAAGTTCTGTTTGACTTGTTTAAATAGCAGCTCGATTTGCCATCTTCGCTTATAAATCAAAGCGATCTTTTCAGCAGTCAATTCAAAATTATTGGTGATAAATTCAAATAACCGGTTGTTTTCGCTGTCCCAAAACGCTATCCTTCTGGCGTTGTGTTCCAGCATTCTCTTTTCGCCATAGGACAACACAATCTGTTCATCTTTCAGAATACCAGAATCTGCATCATCCGGTATTTCATACTCCGCTCTGGCCTGATAAATGGCATTATCCTTCAATCTGGTAACATACCAGATCGAACACTCGGTAAACCTTTCATATTGGGCATAGTCAACGTATCCTTTGTCAAAGGTTATGATGGAGCCTTTGGGAAGGTGATGAACCTCCTTTAAGAACGTATGATCGTGTCGGACAGCTTCACTATAACTGATCAAAAAAGGAACGTTTTCATCTGCTTTAATTATGGTATGAGCTTTAATTCCACCCTTTTTCTTGCCCTGCTTAGGATTACGTCCCACTCCTTTGAGGATGTCTTTGAACAGAGTGATTGTTGTTGAATCCATTATATAAAGTCGTTTCATGTCTGAATCGCTCATCCTGCTGTCCGCTAAATATTGTCTGTTTCGGGTGTAAACATCTTTGTATATTTCTTCGAACACAATGCTGTTGCGTCTCAGGTTGGCTTCAGATAAAGTTGACCGTCGAACAATGTAGGATAATCCGAAATGGGATAGCTTATGGGCATTGGCCAACAAGCCCAGTACCACTTCCCTTATTGAATGATATCCCTCCAGCGCCACAAAAAGCATCACTACAACATGATTATAAGTAGAAAATTTCTTAACATACCTATCTGATTCGTATTGCTTTGAAATCCTTTTTATTTTGCCTTTATCCAAAAACATTATTAGTTGGTTAAGAATCGGCTGTCCGGTAAAGTTTGTACTTTTGTTCATGATGGTTTTTTGAAGTGTGGTAACTGCAAATGTAACCATCATGGGTTGGTCTTAACGGATCAACCCTCTTTTTTTAATTTTTACCGGACAACAGTG
>JAUZOX010000305.1 GCA_030706265.1 Bacteroidota bacterium
CCAGCCGAATAAAGTCGCAAATATCTGATTATCTGCTGTTGAAGACATACTAGCCCCGACTGCAAAAATGGCGCCCAGGATAGCAGAAATTACCAGGGCTCTGGATTGTTTCAGATATCTTGGAATCAAGATAATTCCAAGAATATACCCCAACACCATGAATGCCATGGTATAGGATGTAAGCCGGGGGGCATAATCCAGTTTGAGGTTACGCCCAAACTGGGTAAGACTATCGCCGGCCATGACTTCTACGCCTACATAAACAAAGAGCGCAGCAATCCCCAATGCCAGGTGAGGAATCTTTAAAGCATCCGGAATCTGCCGGATAAATCCCCGGAGGGTTTCATGTTCATCGTCATCCACTCCTGAAATCTCATTTGGGAGTGGAGAATATTTAATCAGAAAAGCAAAAGCAACCAAAATAATTGCCATACCGGTATAGGGGCCGACCAGACGGGCGGCAAACTCATTTAAGAGGGCATTTTTCTGATCCAATGACAGCATCACCATGTTTTCATCCCTGAATTTTTCCATGCCATGCATCACTAAGGCAGTAAGGACCAAAGGACTGATGAAACCTGCCACCTTATTGCAGATCCCCATGATAGCAATGCGCTTGGCGGCACTTTCACGCGGGCCAATGATTGTAAGGAAGGGGTTTGTAGCAGTTTGCAACAGGGCTAGGCCGGTTCCCAAAAGAAAGAGGCCGGTCAGAAAAACAATAAATTGTCTTGAATATGCGGCAGGAATGAACATCAGGGCACCAATTGCCATTACAATCAATCCCCAAAATATGCCATTCTTATACCCGGTCTTTTTTAAAACAAAGGATGAGGGAAGTGCCATTACAAAATAGGCAATATAAAAGGCAAGCGTGACCAGGCTCGCCTGAAAGGGAGTCAATTCACAAGCAGTTTGAAGAAAAGGCATTAATGAACCATTAAGCCATGTAACAAATCCAAAAATAAAGAAAAGCATGCCTATGATTGTCAGTGAGATCATGTAGCTTTCTTCGTTTGTCGAAGCGATAGTCTTTGTCTGTGCCATAAATTTAACTTTGTGTAATTATAACCGTTTTTTGAATTTGATCAGCATATTTAAAATCAGAATAGAATGATCAAATGTTTTATTTAAAATATTTATACGAAAATAATTTGATTAAATAGGTCGTATGGAACTTGCATGTCAGATTTTCATTCTTGTTTGTGATCTTCAATCATGCTCGTTTCATATAATAATTTAACACACTGTTATTTTAATCAACTATGCCTGAAATTCATGACACAGTAAGCTTCAATAACGAATACAAAGTTAAATTATTCTATTTTGGCAAAAGAATATATTTTATTTCAACTCATGATCCCGCTCCAATTTTACTCTTTGGTAGGTTTTCGCTTCTGAATTAAATGATTCCCTAAGCCAATTTATATCTTACAAAAACTTCAATAGCCTCGTATTCAGCCATCCCCAGCTTGTCGTAAAGTATTGCGGTTGCCTTATTGCGGTCTTCCGCCCTTTGCCAGAATTCTCGCTTGTCTGAACCCATAAATAAGGCCCCATCCTTTTGAGACTGGTGTTTAAATATTGCCAACCGTTTGATTTCAACTTCCTCCGGACTAAGCGGAACGGCCATGTCAACTTTATCAAGGTCCCATTCCTGCCAGGCTCCCCGGTACAACCAAATCCTGCAGTCTTTAATCCATTCATCGCCGATCATTCTGTGTAAAGCCTCCAAAATAAGATCGATGCAAACTCGATGGGTTCCATGTGGATCGCTTAAATCTCCGGCTGCATAAATCTGATGTGGCTTTATCTTCCGCAGAAACTCCATTGTTTGCAATATATCGTTTTCCGTTGCCGGGTTTTTCTTCACGGTCCCTGTCTCATAAAAAGGCAAATTCATAAAATGAATGTTCCCTTCAGGTACTCCGATGAATCTGCATGCAGCCTTTGCTTCACCGCGCCTGATTGCAGCCTTGATCTGTCGAAGTTCGTTGGTTTCCACCGTTTTGGCGTCCTTCTTTTTGTAAAATTCAGCCGCACTTTGATAAAATGAATCTGCATCAAAATCAACATTAAAGATGCTTTTGAACGATCTGACAAAGTCGAGGTAGCGGACAGCATCATCATCACTGACCGCAATACTTCCGGAGGTCTGATACGCAATGTGCACATCGTGTCCCTGCTCAACCAAACGGGCAAAGGTTCCGCCCATCGAGATCACATCGTCATCGGGGTGGGGGCTGAAGATGACCACCTTTTTTGGAAAAGGCAGTGCCCGTTCAGGTCGTGTAGTGTCATCTACATTCGGCTTACCACCTGGCCATCCCGTTATAGTATGCTGTAAATCGTTAAATACCTTTATGTTGATTTTATTGGAAGGACCATGTTCGGTGATCAGATAACTCATTCCGTTGTCATTATAGTCACGGTCCGTAAGCTTTAAAATAGGCTTGTTCAATTTCTGACAAAGCCAAACAACGGCTTTACGGATAAACCGGTCCGTCCATTCACATGGGCCGACAAGCCAAGGGGTTTTTATCCGGGTGAGTCCGGCTGCCGCTGCCAGATCCAGCACGATGGTTGCATTCGGGTGATTTTGCAGGAAAGAAGTAGGTACGGCATCGCTAACAGACTCTTCCACGGCTTTACGGATGATGTCGGCTTTGGCTTCGCCCCATGCCATCAGATATATTTCGGGGGCCGCCATGATGGAACCAATCCCCATTGTTATTCCATATCTGGGAACATTATCTTCACCATAAAAATCAGCAGCGGCATCCTGACGCGTCAAACTATCCAAAGCCACAAGTCGCGTGGTCGAATTGGGAGAAGATCCGGGCTCGTTAAAGCCAATGTGGCCCGTACGGCCTATACCCAGAATCTGAATATCCAGTCCGCCCGCTTCTTTAATTTTCAATTCGTATTCCTGCCCCATCATCGAAACCTCTTCGCGCGGACAGTCACCTCTTGGGATGTTTACATTCCCGGGCAAAATGTCAATATGCTTGAAAAGATTATCCCACATAAAGCGGTTATAGCTCTGCCTATGTTCTGGTTTAATAGGATAATATTCATCCAGGTTAAAAGTGATCACATTCTTAAAACTGAGTCCCGTTTCTTTATGGCGACGAACTAATTCTGCATAGAAGCCTTTTGGCGTCGATCCTGTCGGTAATCCGATCACACACATCTCCCCTTTACGGCTTTTCTCTGTTATCAGCGCCTCTACCCTATCGGCAACCGCCTTTGAACCATCGTCGGCACTTGCAAAAACATGGGTGCGGATGCGTTCAAACCGTCTTATATATTCATCCGGATGATCTCCAAAGGGCAAATGATAAGAATCTACCAATTGTGGATTGGGGTCATTCAAATTATCTTTTTTCATCTCTCTGCTATTTTCTGTTGTCACGAATTATTGATTCGAATCTCATTTCGTTTTCAAGTTTCAAAGTTAATAATACTTTTTAATATTTTACATTAAGTTTAAAAAAATAATTGATTTAAAATATTAACAAACAAGCACGCTTAAAAGATGATCCAAGCCTGGAAAATATAAATGGTTAAGTTTCGGGGATAACCATACGAATATAAACAATTGAATTACAGCATATAAATTCAAATAAAAGGAATGAGGTTCATATCCGTGCCGCCTGTAAAATCAGACCGCAGATCAAGCATAAATAAAAACCCCGGTTTCATAATGGAGAAGGAAACCGGGGTTTGAACCAAAGACGGTGAAAAAAGTATCACAAAAGACTAGAACTTGGCCGGGTGATACTCTTTCATATCTTCAAATATTTTATCAATAACCAGGGCAAAAGCCCCCAGGAGGGCTGCTTTTTCACGAAGTTTTGAAGTCACAATCTGGCAATCCCGCTTAATGCGTGAGATTGCATATTTGTTTAAAGAAAGTTGAAGCGGATCCAGGATATAATTCTCGGCAACGCCAATCTTTCCTCCGATGATGATCATTTCGGGATTGAAAATATTGATCAGTACAGCAATGCCTTTCCCAAGTTGTTCGCCCATTTCAGATAGTAATCCAATAGCATACTGATCTTCAAGCTGAGCCGCCTCGACAACCATCTCTGCATCTATTTTATCGGGATTTTCGCCTGATAATTTTCCAAGGATAGAAATCATCCCGTTGTTCATGTCGTTTTGGGCTCGATTCGCAATTGCCCTGCCCGAGGCAACGGTTTCGAGACATCCTCTTTTTCCACAGATACAAAGTTTGCCTTCGGGCTCAACTTCCAGATGTCCGAATTCACCCGCAAAGCCTGAATTACCACGATACAGTTTCCCATTCAAAATCATCCCCATACCAATGCCTGCTCCAATTTTCAG